>JAFYMD010000120.1 GCA_017556785.1 Clostridia bacterium
CGTTCTTCTATGGTAAGATGTTTGTAGTTCATACGAATCTCCTCTCGTGGTTTATTGTGTGGTAACTTTATTCTACCAGAGATTCGTATGAACTTCTATTTTATTTTCATAAAGTGTTGCACTTGATAGTATAACTCACCTTTTGACAAACTCAAAAAACGGAAAATCTTTTGTTTTTCCGTTTTTTTCATGGGAAAATAGGTTGTATTTTTGAAATAAGTATGCTATAATGATCAGACAAAATAGGTTCTTGTGACCTGATTTGTTAAATAATTGTCAATACAGTTTAAAATTCTGTTAGGAGGAATTGTTGATATGGCACTCACTCAAGAACAAATTCAAGCAAAAACCGAAGAACTGAAAGCCTTTATTGCCGAGCAAAAAGGTTCCAAAGGCCCCTTGATGCCGGTTATGCAAAAAGCGCAAGAACTGTTCGGGTATCTTTCATTGGAAACCCAACAAGTTATTGCCGAAGGGTTGGATGTCCCCGTAACCGAAGTGTACGGCGTTGCTACCTTCTACGCTCAATTCTCTTTGGAACCCAAAGGCGAGCACATCATTTCCATTTGCACCGGTACCGCTTGCTACGTAAAAGGCGCACAAGCCTTGGTAGACGAAGCCGAAAAACTGCTGGGCGTTCCTTGCGGCGGCACCACCAAAGACGGTAAATTCACCTTGGAAGGCACTCGTTGCTTGGGTTGCTGTGGTTTGGCTCCCGTTTTGGTTGTTGACGAAGACGTTTACGGTCGTATTACCGCCAAAGACGTAAAAGGAATTTTGGAAAAATACCAATAATTTCTTTTCCGAACACCCGAAAAAGTCTAATAGAGAAAGGAGTGAACCATTATGACAATCCGTGAAATTATGGAACTGTTGGACGCAAAGGTTTTGGCCTGCGAAGAATCGTTGGACCACGATGTACACTCTGCCTGTGGCAGCGATATGATGAGCGACGTACTGGCTTACGTAAAAGATCAAGCGGTACTGCTTACCGGTCTTGTCAACTCCCAAGTCGTCCGCACCGCCGAAATGATGGATATGCGTTGCATTGTGTTCGTTCGCAGTAAGCAACCCACCCCTGAAATTTTGGAATTGGCCCAAGAAAGCGGAATCGTTGTACTGGCCACCTCCAAGCGTATGTATGAGGCCTGCGGCAAATTATACAGCAGCGGATTAAAGCCGGAAGCGGTAGGTGACGTCCAATGAATGATGCCGTAGTCTTGCATTTTGACGTTGACGGAGAAAATTTCACCTCAGCGGGCGAAGCCTCGGTACAGGTGAAAAAAACTTTGCGCCAAATGGGGTTCCCCCCCGAAGTAATTCGTCGGGTTTCCATAGCCATGTACGAAGGTGAGATCAACATGGTCATTCACGCCGGCGGCGGCAAAGCCGACGTCACGGTGGATTCGGACAAAATCCACATCGTACTGGCAGACAAAGGCCCCGGTATTGCCGACATTGACCTGGCAATGCAAGAGGGGTACTCCACCGCCAAAGACAACATCCGTTCGTTGGGATTCGGCGCCGGTATGGGCCTGCCCAACATGAAACGTTATTCCGATCACATGGAAGTGGAATCCGCCTTAGGGAAAGGAACCACCATTACCATGGACATTTATCTTTCCTAAACACTCAACCATTATCTGTAGGGAGGTGACGGTGTATGCCGGGCAAATATCAGCATTCGGTGTATTTGGACGATTCCAAATGTATCGGTTGTACCCATTGCATCAGCCATTGTCCTACCGAAGCCATTCGGGTACGAGACGGCAAAGCAATCATTGACAGCGATCGGTGTATCGATTGCGGTCAATGTATTCGCGTGTGTCCTTACAAGGCCAAAAAGGCCAAGTATGACCCAATCGAACAGATCGCACATTTCAAGTGGAAGATTGCGTTGCCCGCTCCTGCTTTTTACGGTCAATTCGACCATTTGGACGACATTGACTACGTTCTGCAGGGCCTGTTGGACTTGGGGTTCGATTCGGTATTTGAAGTAGCGCGTGCAGCCGAATTGGTTTCAGATTATACCCGTCGCTATTTAAAACACCAAAAGCAACAAAAGCCGGTCATTAGTTCGGCCTGCCCCGTAGTGTCCCGCTTGATTGCCTTGCGTTTCCCCTTCTTAAAAGATAATATTATCGATATCCGCCAACCCATGGAGGTCGCCGCTATGTTGGCTCGCCGCGAGGCGCTTGCCCAAAACCCCGACCTAACACCGGAGGATATCGGCGTTTGCTTCATCTCCCCCTGCCCTGCCAAGGTCAGCTACATCAAAAATCAGCCAAGGGAAGAACGCTATATCGACTGCGTCGCTTCCATGAGCGATTTTTACTTTGGCTTAATTGGCATTATGGATCGTAAAAAAACTCCCGAAACCGGCACCAAAACCGGTATGATCGGGTTGTCTTGGGCATCGACCGGTGGTGAATCATCTGCCATTTTTAACGACAACTACTTAGCCGCCGACGGCATTGTTAATGTAATTCGCCTGTTAGACGCAATCGAAACCGACGAACTTCCCGATTTGGAGTTTGTAGAGTTAAACGCCTGTCCGGGCGGTTGCGTAGGCGGTGTTATGACCGTAGCAAATCCCTACATAGCACAAGCACGATTGCAAAATCTGCGGCGGTATATGCCGGTTTCACAAAATCGCGCCCCCAAAGACCAAGACCCCCTGTTTGTGCCGGAGGATTTTATCGGCAAAATTGATTTTGATTATCGCCCTTTGGGTCAATTAGACGACAACATTCAGGTCTCTATTCGCATGATGGCAGAAATTCAAGCCATACAAAAAACTTTGCCCGGTTTGGATTGCGGCTCTTGCGGAGCACCTACCTGCCGTGCGTTGGCCGAAGACGTAGTCAAAGGAAACGCCCGTGTGGACGATTGTATCATCAAAATCAAAGAACGGTTGCGGGAATTGGAGCAAAAGGAGGAGTCGTAACATGACGGTAGAAGCCTTGGCAAAACAACTTTCCTTAACCGCGTTGTGCCTGCCCGAAGCCGACCGTACCGTTGAAGGCTGCTACTGTGGAGATTTGCTCAGTTGGGTTATGGGACGCGCCAAAAGCGGTGATGCATGGGTCACCATCATGACCAACATCAACGTGGTTGCGGTAGCATCGTTAACCGATTGTGCCTGCGTGATTTTGGCGGAGGATGCCCAAGTGGAACCGCAAGTGCTGGAAAAAGCCCAAGTCCAAGGAATCAATCTGCTGGTCAGCCAAAAAGACTCTTTTGCCTTGTGTGCCGAAATCGGTGCTTTGCTTTCATGAATCGGTACTACTACGACCTGCACGTCCATTCTTGCCTGTCTCCGTGCGGTGACAACGACAACACCCCCAACAATCTGGCGGGCATGGCGGCAATCAAAGGGTTGCAGGTATTGGCCCTGACCGATCATAACACCTGCGGCAATTGTCCTGCGTTTTACGTTGCTTGCAAAAAACAAGGAATCATACCCATAGCCGGCATGGAGTTGACCACCGCCGAAGATATTCACATGGTGTGCCTGTTTCCCACCTTGGAAGAAGCCATGGCGTTTCACGAAACCGTACAAGAGCATCGTATTAAAATCCCAAACCGTCCCGATATTTTCGGAGAACAATGGATTTTGGACGAAGAAGACAATCCCCTTGGTACCGAAGGATATTTATTGTTGAACGCCACCGATCTTTCTTTGGAGCAGGCAGTTTCGACCGTAAGAAGTATGAACGGGCTTATCTATCCCGCTCATATCGATCGCGATTCCAACGGTATTGTAGCGACTTTGGGCTTCTTCCCGGACAGTCCCGCCTTTTCTTGTGTCGAGTACAAAGAAAAAGAAACCAAAGCCGATTTGGAAGAACGGTTTCCTATATTAAAAGGTAAGCCTATGGTGGTCAGTTCCGACGCACACTATTTGTGGGACATAAACGAAGCGGAAAACTTCTTTGAAATCGAGGACGAGCCATACAGCGGCGACAAGGTAAGAAAAGAGATCTTCCGGTTGCTTTCGGGAGGATGTTTATGAAGGAATTATCTCTGAACATTTTAGATATTACCGAAAATTCGGTCAAGGCAGGTGCTGATCTTATTTTTATCACACTGACCGAAACCGAAGAAACCTTGACCGTTTCGATCCAAGACAACGGTTGCGGTATGTCCCCCGAGTTTTTAGAGCAGGTCAAAGATCCCTTTTGCACCTCTCGCACCACCCGCAAGGTAGGGTTGGGAATCCCCTTGCTGACCTTAGCGGCACGGCAAACCGGCGGCGACGTGGACATTGTTTCCCAAACGGTAGAGGCCGATCCCGTCAATCACGGTACCGAAACCAAAGCCATGTTTTATAAAAATCACATTGATTTTACCCCAATCGGGGATATTACCGAAACGGTATGTACGTTAATTCAATGCAATCCGCACATTGACTTTGAATATCGACATACCACCCTTTTGGGAGAGGTCACCCTCTCCACCAAACAAATGCGTGAGGTTTTGGGAGAAGTCCCTCTCAACACCTACGAGGTCATTTCCTGGATTCGGGAAGATTTGACCGAACAGTATCAAAGCGTTTAAATTTTATATTGCATATAAATTTAAATAAAATTCATTTTGAAAGGATTCGTTTGTATGAAATCTTTAGCTGAACTCGCTGCTATCCGTGAAAGAATGAAAGACAAGGTTGTGCTTCGCGAAGGCGTTGCCGGTACCCGTGTGGTTGTAGGTATGGCTACCTGCGGTATTTCTGCCGGTGCCCGTCCTGTGCTGAACACCTTTGTGGAAGAAGTAAACAACGAAGGTCTGTCTGAAACCGTAACCGTAACCCAAACCGGTTGTATCGGCATTTGCCAATACGAACCCGTTGTGGAAATTTTTGAATCCGGCAAAGACAAGGTTACCTATGTCAAAATGACCCCCGACAAAGTAAAACGGGTGGTTGCCGAACATCTCAAAAAAGGCAATATCGTTACCGAATACACCATCGGCAACGCACAATAAATGCAACTTTAGTAAATCAACCAATCTATTGGAGGTAAAAATATGATCCGCTCACATGTATTGATTTGCGGCGGTACCGGTTGTAATTCCTCCGGCAGTGCCCATTTGGAAACTGCTTTGGAAAAAGAACTGGCCGCCAAAGGAATTCAGGACGAAATCAAAATCGTAAAAACCGGTTGCTTCGGTTTGTGCGCTTTGGGTCCTGTTATGATTGTTTATCCCGAAGGAACTTTCTACAGCCGTGTACAAGTAGACGATATCCCCGAAATCGTAGAAGAACACCTGCTCAAAGGTCGTATTGTTGACCGTTTGGTTTACAACGATGCCGCCGAAGGCGAAGCTCATGCTACCTCTTTGAACGATACCGCTTTCTACAAAAAGCAAAAACGTGTTGCCTTGCGTAACTGCGGTGTTATCAACCCCGAAATTATTGACGAATACATCGCTGTTGACGGTTACCAAGCATTGGGCAAATGCTTAACCGAACTGTCTCGTGAAGATGTTATCGCCATTTTGAAAGATTCCGGCTTGCGCGGTCGTGGCGGCGGCGGCTTCCCCACCGCAATGAAATGGCAATTCGCTTATAACCAAACTGCCGACCAAAAATACGTTGTATGTAACGCCGACGAAGGTGACCCCGGTGCATTTATGGACCGTTCCATTTTGGAAGGTGACCCCCATGCTTTGATCGAAGCCATGGCAATCGCCGGTTACGTTATCGGTGCCAACCAAGGTTACGTTTACGTTCGTGCCGAATACCCCATCGCCGTAAAACGGTTGCAAATCGCAATCAACCAAGCTCGTGATTACGGTCTGCTGGGCAAAGATATTTTCGGCACCGGCTTCGATTTTGATATGGACATCCGTCTGGGTGCCGGCGCATTCGTTTGCGGTGAAGAAACGGCTTTGCTTACCTCTATTGAAGGTCATCGCGGTGAACCCCGTGTTCGTCCTCCCTTCCCCGCAGTAAAAGGTTTGTTTGACAAACCCACCATTATCAACAACGTAGAAACCTACGCCAACATTCCCCAAATCATTTTGAAGGGTGCCGAATGGTTCTCTTCTATGGGTACCGAAAAATCCAAAGGTACCAAAGTATTTGCTTTGGGCGGCAAAATCGAAAACACCGGTCTGGTAGAAATCCCCATGGGTACTACCCTGCGTGAAATCGTTTACGAAATCGGCGGCGGTATTCCCGGCGGCAAAAAATTCAAAGCCGCTCAAACCGGTGGTCCTTCCGGTGGTTGTATTCCCGCTTCTTTGATCGACACCCCCGTTGACTATGACTCCTTGATTGCCATTGGCTCTATGATGGGTTCCGGTGGTTTGATCGTTATGGACGAAGACAACTGTATGGTAGACATTGCAAAATTCTTCTTGGAATTCACCGTAGACGAATCTTGCGGTAAATGCACTCCTTGCCGTGTTGGTACTCGCAGAATGTTGGAAATCCTCGAAAAGATTACCGACGGTCGCGGGGAAGACGGTGATATTGAAAAATTGGAAGAATTGGCTATGACCATTAAAGCCACCTCTCTTTGCGGCTTGGGTCAAACCGCTCCCAACCCCGTTTTGTCCACCTTGCGTTACTTCCGCGACGAATACGAAGCACATATTTACGAAAAACGTTGTCCCGCCGGTCAATGCAAAAAATTGGCTCAATACATCATTGACGCTGACAAATGTAAAGGTTGCTCTTTGTGCGCTAAGAAGTGCCCCGTGGGTGCTATTTCCGGCGAAATCAAATCTCCCTTTACCATTGACCAAGACAAGTGCATTAAGTGCGGCGCCTGTATTGACAGCTGTAAGTTTAATGCCATTTACAAGAAATAATCGATCAGGAGGATTCAGGAATTATGATCAATCTTACCATAGATGGCATTGCCGTTAGCGCTCCCGAAGGCTCCACTATTTTGGAAGCCGCTAAGCTTGCCAACATCAATATCCCCACTCTTTGCTATTTGAAAGACGTGCAACAAATCGGTGCTTGCCGTATTTGCTTGGTTGAAGTAAAAGGTGCTCGTGGTTTGGCCGCCGCTTGCGTAATGCCCATTTCCGAAGGTATGGAAGTACGCACCAACACCGCCACCATTCGCGCACAACGCAAACTCAACCTGGAATTGCTTCTTTCCAATCATAACCGTGAATGTACCTCTTGTGTTCGTTCCGGCAACTGCGAATTGCAAGCCCTTTGCACCGAGTACGGTGTAAAAGAATATCCCTATGACGGTATTAAAAAGGAATTCACCGTGGACGATTTGTCCCCCTCTATTGTGCGTGACAACTCCAAATGTATCTCTTGCCGTCGTTGCGTAGCCGTATGTAACAAAATCCAAAAAATCGGTGCCATCGGCGCTTCTCAACGTGGTTTTGCTACCGTAATCGGTTGCGTATTTGACCGTTCCTTGGCCGACAGTCCCTGTGTAAACTGCGGTCAATGTATCAACGCTTGCCCCGTTGGCGCTTTGCATGAAAAAGAAAGCATTGACGACGTTTGGGCAGCCATCAACAACCCCGACCTGCACGTTGTGGTTCAACCCGCCCCTGCTGTTCGTGCCACCATCGGCGAAGAATTCGGCATGGAAATGGGCGTAGCCCAAACCGGCAAATTGGCCGCTTCTCTCCGCAGATTGGGCTTTGACAAAGTGTTTGACACCGACTTCGCCGCCGACCTTACCATTATGGAAGAAGGCACCGAATTGCTGGGTCGCTTGGGCAACAAAGACGCTGCTCTGCCCATGATCACTTCTTGCTCTCCCGGCTGGATTAAATACTGCGAAACCTTCTACCCCGAATTTATTCCCAACCTGTCTTCTTGCAAATCTCCCCACGAAATGTTGGGTGCGGTAATCAAGAGTTACTATGCCGAAAAGAACAACATCGATCCCAAGAGCATTTACGTTGTTTCGGTTATGCCTTGCACCGCTAAGAAATTTGAAGCCGCTCGTCCGGAACTGGGTCGCGATGGCATGCAAGACGTTGACGCTGTTTTGACCGTTCGCGAATTGGCTCGCATGATCAAGCAAGCAGGTATCGACTTTGCTCGTCTGCCCGACGAAGACTTTGACGATGTATTGGGTGATTCCACCGGTGCCGGCGTTATCTTTGGCGCTACCGGCGGTGTTATGGAAGCAGCACTTCGTACCGTTTACGAAGTGGTAACCGGCAAAACTTTGGAAAACGTGGAATTCCACGCTGTTCGCGGTACCGAAGGTATCAAAGAAGCCGAAGTTGATTTGGATGGTAAAGTAGTTCGTGTAGCGGTTGCTCACTCCACCGGCAGCGCAAAAGCCTTGCTGGATGCTGTGAAAGCAGGCGAAAAGAGCTACGACTTTATCGAAGTGATGGGTTGCCCCGGTGGTTGCGTAAACGGTGGCGGTCAACCTATCGTTTCTGCTAAAGACCAAATGTATGTAGACGTGAAAGCCGTTCGTGCCAAAGCTTTGTACGACGAAGACGCCGGCAAAGCCTTGCGGAAATCTCACGAAAATCCCTCTGTGAAGAAGATTTACGACGAATACTTTGGTGAACCTAATTCTCACAAAGCTCACGAATTGCTGCATACCACCTACACCGCTCGCAAAAAATACGAATAAGCGGATGTAGATTTGGCGCAGAACAAAGCGAATAAATAATTTTATTGGTTGTGTGCAGGGTGTAAGCCTTGCACACAACTTTTGTTTTGTGCGAAAACCATTTAAGGGATCCGCTTCGCGGATGATTCAATATTCGCTTTTAGCGGCTTTTCCTCCCTCTCGCCGTATCGCATACGGCTTCGGGTCGGAGAAAACCGCTTCTGCATTCAAATCTACTGCTTAGTTTCACGAACGCAAAGTAGTGAATCGGGGCGCAGAACAAAGCGAATAAATAATTTTATTGGTTGTGTGCAGGGTGTAAGCCTTGCACACAACTTTTGTTTTGTGCCATACCTATTTATGATATCCGCTTCTTTTCTGTGTTTACCGATTCGGCAATGTCCCTATCATGTGGTACACGGATGTACTGCCATTTCGGTAATATATACATCGGTATCGTCATACAACAAAAAACCACCAAACACCCGTAGGCGTTTTGGTGGTTATATTACTAAGGTTGTAAAAAATTATTTCATCAATTCGGTTGCGGCCGTAAAAGCAGGAAGCTTACCAACCACAAACTTCAAAATATCCAAAGCATCGGCGGCATCGGCTTTGCCGTCATTGGTTACGTCAGCCAAGACCACTTGTTGTTTGTCAAAAGCAACCTTGCCAACTACGCTTTTCAGTACTTCCAAAGCATCAGAAGCATCGGCCTTTTTGTCGCCGTTTACGTCACCGATCCGAGCGGCCAGATCAATTTTTTCCAAGCGTTCTTTTACGCCGTTCAGTTTAGCCATTACGTCATCGGCAATGGTGGCTTTTTGAGCATCGGTCAAAGCGGCCAATTTGGCATCGATAGCATCTACTGCGGCTTTGGTATCTTTGGTTACCTTGTTGGGAACAGGCAAAGCGGCAATCGCATCTACCACTTCTTGTACCGCGGTGTCTTCGCTTTCTTCAATGATGGGGTAAGCATCGTAATAGATGGCAAACATACCGTCGCCTTCTTCAACCATCCAGGGGTTGAGGCAAGCGCCTTCGGAATAAGGAATTTCCAAACCTTCATAACCATAGTCGTTTTCGTCGGCAGACCATTCGTAGCCCGAGGTACCTACGTTAAAGTTACATTTAAAGTGGTCTTCCCCTTGGCCGCGACGATATTTCAATTCGCAACCGTAGGTGTTGGTTTCGTAATCAACGAACACAGCCGATTCACAAGCGCCGTTGGCCAAATCCAAATAGGCTTGTTCCCAGCCGCCTTCATAGTTTTTGTAAGCGTCTTCATTTTTACGACCTTCAATGAATTCATCTAAGGTTTTGAACATACCTTCGTCAGCACGATAGTAGTTGTACCAGTTGTTAAATGCAGGGTTTACACGAGCTTGCAAACGATAGAACTTACCTTCGCCGGCGTTGGCGTTGCAGTAAAGGTGTTTGCAGGGCTCGGTGTTGGTTTTGTTTTGGCAGTCCGCCGCGTATGTCAGCGAAGGAGCAGTATCCAAATAAACCGAAATTTCTTCGGCAGGGGTGGTACCTTTGATAAAGGTTTCCCCTTCAGCAGGTTTGTACAAATCGGCTTTGGATTTGCAGGAATAGTAGAAGTAAATAAAGTCATTGTCCCAAGTGAAGTGCAGGGTATTGTCTAAGAATTTGGGATCCAAGGGTTCGTAGGCAGATTTGCCCTCGAACCAGTACCACCAATCGTCGTAAATTACGCGATTCGCGGGGTAATCTTCGTCCAAAATCCCATCAATGGTAATGGTGGGGTTTTCATAGTCGATTTCTTCTTCCACGGCGGTTACACCAACCGTACCAACTGCGGCAATGGACAATGCCATAACCAAAGCTAAAAGCAAAGCAATCAGTTTTTTCATAAAGTTTCTTCCTCCTAAATTTTTCAGCATCCGCTGTCAAGTCAAGTTCAGTATAACACAATTTTGCATGAATCGCAAGGGTATTTTTGTTGTTTATTCATTAAAAATTATGATTTCGAAATTTTGCCCATACCTCGGTTTGGGGAGGATCGGCAGTAAAGTGTCGCTGACTCTCTTGGTCAAAAAATGTTAATTGGGCAGACCAAAGCGCCAAACGGTCACAGGGGGCACCGCCATAGCGTCGATCCCCCACCAAGGGATGCTTTCGTCCCGAAAATTGCACCCGAATTTGATGGGTGCGACCGGTGTGCAAAGCAATCTGCACCAAGCTGATGGGTTGGTCTTGCCAATCGCCTTGCTGCAACACTTTGTAAGAAAGAGAGGCCGGTTTGACCCC
>JAFYMD010000015.1 GCA_017556785.1 Clostridia bacterium
AAAGAACGATGCCCCGACCCCAACGACACCAACGTGTCCATGTTGGGGGCACGATGCCAAAGTCCCTTGACACCGCTGATAAAAAACCGTTGATTGATTACCAGCACCACCGCCGACAACAACAGTTGGGTCAATGCTAAAGCAAGGGGTGATCGAACCAAAACGGTTGGCAAAGGTGCGCCCCACATAACGTGCCCCATGGAAATATACATGAGGACAACCAAAACCCCCACGGAGGCAAGCAAGCGACCGAGCAGATGGTTTGGGGACTTTCCTTGCTCGGTTTTGGAATGTTTTTCACCGTTTAACCAAGCACCATAGCCTGCTTTTTCCACCGCTTGAATAATCAGAGCGGTATCACCGCCTTCTACGGTCATGGAATTGGTCAGCAGATTTACGTTGCAGGCAGTAACGCCCGCCACCGCATTTACGGCTTTTTCCACACGGGCAGAGCAAGCGGCACAGGTCATGCCTGTTACATGATATTGGTTCATTTTTTCACCTCTGTTGAATCAGGTTCTTCCCTGTTATGATACCCTTCAAAGGCTTGCCACAGCAAGTCGGACACCTGTTGCATGGTGCTTTCTGACACTTTTACCACCTGTCGGTCATAGGTGACCAAGCCGTTGATTTCATCCTCAACGTCGCTTAATTGGGTCAAAATTGCCGCACACAAGCCTTGCCAAACCGACGGAACGATTTGCTCCCCGTACAACGCTTGTAGGTCGTGCTCCAAGCGGTCGGTGGATGGGCAGGTTTTATATCCATAGTCTTTTTTCAAATTATAAACATGATCCGCAATTTTACAGGCATAGCCGCCAAATTCCGAAAGCACTATGGGCTTTGATGATGGTCGGCATTGAACCTTACGAAAATAAACGTGTTCACTTTGTACGTCCGAATCTCTTCTAAAAAACCATCCTGACGTGGTATCCCAAATCCGAGTGCCGTCTTTCTTCTTTAGCATGGCATAAATGCGGTCGGAATCAAATTGTCCCCATCCCTCATTAAAAATGGTATAATAGCACACACACGGATGATTATATAAATGGGCGATTGTTTCCTCGCAACTTTGTTCGAAACGGTTTTTTCTGTTTTTGGTGGGCGGTAATTTGGGTAGTCTCTTCAATCCAACGGTGGGCAATGCCGTGTCCCAAATAAAATGATATTTTCCGTTGTTGACCATATCTTGAAAAACCACCATGCCAAGCCTGTCGCAATAATAATAAAACAGATCGGGTTCAACTTTTATATGCTTTCGCAAGGTGTTGAAGCCCAGCCGTTTCATGGTTTGAATGTCAAAAACATATCCATCGGGGTCAGCCGGCAAATAGATACCATCGGAAAAATATCCTTGATCCAACACCCCATGAAAAAAATAGGGTTTATCGTTTAAACATAACGTGGGTTTTCCGTTTACGGTTTGAGCCGTAACGGTACGCAAGGCAAAGTAAGAAGAAATGCGATCCACCCCGTCTGTCAGGGTAAAATCGTACAAAAACGGATCTTCCGGTGACCAAAGATGAGGAGAAGCAAAGGAAATGGTGATGGTATCGCCGGAATAAGCATAGGTTGTACCGTCAAACAGCGTTAGTTGTTTTTCCTGTTCTCCCCCCACCGTTTTTATGGTAACCGAATGAGTGGTTGGTGTGATTTGTATGGATGCAAAACCGTGTTCCGGTACCCATTCCATCCATACCGGCTGCCAAATGCCGCTAATAGGAGTGTACCACATACCGCCGCGTTTTTTTCGTTGTTTTCCATAGGGATAGGTTTGATCCAACGTGTCAACCACCACAACTGACAACGTATTTTCTCCCGAAATGACAAACTCGGTTATGTCAAAAGAAAAAGGCAAATACCCGCCTTCGTGCTTGCCGACCGATTGTCCGTTTACCGCTACCTCTGCCACTTGATCTACCGCACCAAAATGCAAGATCAAACGTTGCTTGCAAGGAATATTTTGCAGTTCAAAGGTTTTGGTATAACGATAGTGCTCCCCTTTTTGCAAGGTACGCTCTATCCCCGACAAACGAGATTCCGTGGGAAATGGTACCCGAACATTTCCTGCGTAGGTTTCACTTGAATTGGTACCAACAAACAGTTTCCACTTTCCGCAAAGGGAAATAAAGGACTCCCGTTTGAACTGCGGGCGCGGATATTCGGTTTCCCACCCATGAGAATCGGATCGTTCAAACGGTGTTTTTAATACGGAAAAAGCAGATTTCATGATAAACCACTCCAATAATTGCATTTATTATACCACAATAAAAAAATAATTGCAAACACTTGATTATAGAAAGAAAGTTTGGTATAATATTAACAACAAAATAAAGGAGTGTATAATTATGGCTAACAGATTTGTTTTAAACGAAACTTCCTACCATGGTGCAGGAGCAATCACTTGCATTGCCGACGAAGTAAAAGCGCGCGGTTTTGCCAAGGTTTTGGTATGCTCTGACCCCGATTTGATCCGCTTTGGTGTAACCAAAAAGGTAACCGACGTGTTAGACGCCGCCGCAATTCCCTATGAAATTTTCTCCGACATTAAGCCCAATCCCACCATTGAAAACGTGCAAAACGGTGTGGCCGCATTCAAAGCTGCCGGTGCCGATTGCTTGGTAGCCATTGGGGGCGGTTCTTCCATTGACACCGCCAAGGCCATTGGCA
>JAFYMD010000121.1 GCA_017556785.1 Clostridia bacterium
GGTTGACCTCGTTGTGCTTGCCTTTTTGGGTCATGATCTTGCACAAGTTTTCTGCGCTTAGCTTTTCCTGCAAAAGACCTAGAGCACAAAACAGCATTTCAGAGGGGCTTAGTGTCCCTACGACAAAAACGGCATTCACGCGGGTCGTAATTCTTCGGCTTGTGACTCTATTGAAATTTGGTTTGACCCCGACCCTAACAGCCAGACTCATACCTTTGAGTATGACGAAAATGGCAATGTGGTTAAAGAAATTCCTCGTCCACCCAAGGGAACCATCAATAAAAACGATTATATGCTGGAATCGGAATACAA
The DNA here is from genome assembly GCA_017556785.1 of Clostridia bacterium. Taxonomy (GTDB): domain Bacteria; phylum Bacillota; class Clostridia; order Oscillospirales; family Acutalibacteraceae; genus UMGS1484. The sequence goes on from JAFYMD010000121.1 coordinate 313, forward strand.
GCAAGCGGTAGAAGATTCGGGCGAGATCGAAGATCTGTTTTGCAATCAAACCAACGATGCCGACCAAGGGGACGTGCAGGTGCGTTGGATGGCAAAAGAAGATTCGCTTACCGACTACCATAACATTGTCAATCCCAACTATGGTGGTGTTAAATTTGCCGATTGGGTGAAAAAACCCGAAAATTTCTGTACCTTTACCTTTCAAGATGAGCCGATCGTGGTGGATGAAACCGGCATAGAACTCACCTCCGGTTTTGGGGTAGAAGCTCGTTTCCCTCGTCATAACGACTTGTCCAATAACTACCAATTGCACGTGGCGGTAAACAACTCCGGTGTAGAAATGTGGGAGTGGTATGCCTTGGCTACCGGTGGTGCATGGTGGATGAGTTACGATACCGCTTGGAAGGTCGGCTATGTAAAAAATGCCCCGTTTTTTAACCAAAGCGAAGAACAACTGGCTGCCAAAGGGGTCATGTATACCGACTCCAAAATCAATAAAACAGGCCCTGCCGGTCAGGTGGTTGACAAAATTGCCGCTTTGGGAACCGTTACCATGGCCGATAAAGAAAAAGTGCTTGCCCTCAAGGCGGAATACGACGCCTTGACGGTTTTGGAAAAAGGGTATGTAGAATACAAGGGTGGCACACAAACGCTGGAAGCCGCTTTGCAGGTGATTTCCGATGGGGATAATGCCGCCGAAGCGGACAAACAAGCCGCCGAAGCTGTGGATGCCTTGATTGACAAAATTCAAAGCAAAGATCCCGAAGCAATCGATGCCGCTCGCACGGCTTATGATGCCTTGACCGACATTCAAAAGACGTTGGTAACCAATTTGGCAAAATTGGCGTTTTGGGAAACCCTGATCTATGGTGATTTGGACGCGGATAAAAAAACTACCGCCGCCGATGCGTTGGAAGTGCTGAAAAGCGTAGTTGGCAAGACCACCTTGACCGACGAACAATTCACCGCCGCTGACACCGACGGAAACGGCAAAGCCGATGCCGCCGATGCTTTGAATATTTTGAAAAAAGTGGTTGGCAAGATCGAAAAATTCCCGATCGAACAATAAACGGACTGTGCGTGAAGCGGATTGCTGTTGGCAATCCGCTTTTTGTTGCATTGGTAGCGGAAAAATGATATAATCAACCAAAACAGAATCAGATAGGATGCGATTTTTTATGACCCCTTCGGCAGACAAACTGCGTGAACAATACCAAGCCACCGATCCGTTTTGGACGGATTGGGTATACGACTATACTCCAACGGTCGGTGAGTATTCTGTTGTGGTGATTCCTGACGTGCAAGAGCTGACTGCCATTTATCCCGAAAAACTCAACCGTTTAATGGATTGGATCGTAGCCAACAAGGAAAAAGAAAACATTCGATTTGTTATTGACGTAGGGGACGTAACCTGGAACGGTCATGCTATGAATGCCGAGGAATATGAGACAGCGGCCAAAGCGTTTCAAAAATTGCGATTGGCAGGGGTGGAATATTCGGTCTGTTACGGGAACCACGACTATACCCCGGGAGACGAAAGGGACACCCGTTTGTTTAATCAATATTTTCCTTGGTCGATCTTAAGCCGATTTGACTCCTACGGAGGTTCCATGTTGCCGAACAATTCCGAAAACACCTATTTTTGCTTTGAGGCGGCAGGAAATCGGTATTTGGTGGTGTCGTTGGAAATTTCTCCCGAACCTGTTACCGTTGCATGGGCAGAGCGGGTGATTGCCGAACATCCCGATTGCAAGACGATCGTTGTGACCCATCAATATTTAAGCAATCAGTACGGACAGTACGCCCCCAACGGCCAAGCACTTTGGCACGACCTGATTTGTCGGCATTCCAACATTATTATGGTGATTTGCGGACATGATCGCATGGCGCATGACCCCGGTTCCCTTAATTATAGGGTCGATCGGGGCGACCATGGCAATTTGGTACACCAAATTATGGCGAATTCGCAGGACGTGGACGGTACAAGAGGCGGCGTGGGACTGTTGTTGTTGATGCGGTTTCATGACGGTGGGAAACGGGTGGATCTGAATTATTTTTCTCCCGTACACGATTGTCTTGCGTTTAAAAAGCAGAATCAGTTTTCGATTGGTTGGTAGATCTACCGCAGGAAAAGGGTAGGGTGTGGTTGTTAATAAAAGGATCGCACTCCTTTGTTCCTTGCTGAAAATCACCGTTTTTTCGCCAAAGGTTATTGATTTCCCGTGAGCAAAATGGTATACTAAATTTGTATTTTATCTGCGGTGATGAGCACAATGCCGCAAAAGGAGTAATCTATGTACAACCAACGACCCCCTGTTCCGTATTATGCGCAATCCCCCATCGACCCGGTACTGCAACAGCAACAGCGGGCATATAAAAAGCATTTGTTTGGCGTCGGTAATCGGTTGGGTGCCGGTTTGCTGTTTTTGTTTGTGATTGGTCAAGTGGTAGTTAGCGTGCTTGAACGCGTGTCAGAACGAGTGTTTCCCGGAATTGTCAACAGCGGGTTCTTTTACGCAACCGTCGAATACGTGGTTTATGCTACTGTCAGTATGGGATTGGCCTTTTCTTTGGTGGCTTTGATGGGTCGAAAATCGATTTTTTCATTGATTCCCTTTGAAAAATGCTCCCTTCTTTTGGGGTTTTCTTGTGTTATGTTTGCCTTTGCGGGCATTTGGGTGGGCAACTTTGTTTCGGCGGTCATTTCTTCCATGTTGCCGCAGATAGAAGAGAGTTATCAATTGGTTGCGGGCCCTCAGCCCAACACCTATTTGCAATTGGCGCTGGATTTGTTGCAAACCGCCGCCATTCCCGCCTTGGCAGAAGAATTTGCTTTCCGTGGGGTGGTTTTGGGAACGTTACGTCCTTATGGTGACAAGTTTGCTATTATTGTTTCTTCGGCGTTGTTTGCGGTGATACACGGCAATTTTGTGCAAATTCCCTTTGCTTTTTGTACCGGGGTTATGCTGGCATATTGTGTAGTGCGTACCAACAATTTATGGCCTGCTATATTGGTGCATTTTATCAACAACGCGTATAGTGTGTTGGTTACCTTTTTTGCCGATGAAATAAGCACCTTTGCATCCTTTATTCTTGCCTATATGTGGTTGATTTTCGGTGGCATCGGCTTAATGCTGCTGTTGGTAACCAAACAAGGTGTGTTTCGCGGATTTCGCCCCTATGCGGGATGTATTACCCCCGCCAAACGCACCTGTACTATCATATTCTCACCGGCGTTTGTTGTATCTTGCTTGTTTTACCTGTGGGTCGCGGTACGGCTGGTTTTGAAAGCCATGGTGTTGTCGTGATGGTGGATTATTATAACGATATTCCCTATATGCAACAAGCCTTGACCTTGGCGGAAGAAGCCGCAAAATCGGGAGACGTTCCGGTGGGCGCGGTGGTGGTCAAGGAAGGAGAAATCATAGGTATGGGGTACAACCGTCGCGAAGCAGACGGACGTGCCTTGGCGCATGCCGAATGTGAAGCCATAGCCCAAGCTTGCCAAACGGTGGGAAGCTGGCGGCTGAGCGGATGCACGCTGTACGTTACCTTGGAACCTTGTGCCATGTGTGCCGGTGCGATTGTCAATGCACGGATCGATCGGGTGGTTTACGGTGCCGCCGACCCCAAAGCGGGTTGTGTTGGTTCGTTGATCAATCTGTTTGCTTTGGATCTGAATCATACGCCAAAGTTAACGGTAGGTGTATTGGCAGAGCAATGCGGCCGAATTTTGTCGGATTTTTTTGCGAAACAGCGGTAAGGAATGTGCGAAAACCCCTTGATTTTACAACTAAAATGTGATATACTGAATCGACTGAATGTGGCCTGACGGCAACATAGGATTTTGTGTGAAGGAGGGTGTAAGATGCGAGCGGCTCATTTGAAGCGGTCTTTGTTTGGCTTTAAGCGCAAACAGGTGTTACAGTATATTGATCAATTGTGTGTTGAGTGCGACAAAAAGCTCAAAGATCAAGAGCAACAATATACTGCGAAAATGCAGACCTTGACCGAAGAATATGAAACCAAGTTTTCCACGCAAGAGCATGCCATTGCTTTGCAGGTGGAAGCCAATAAGCATTTGGAAAGTCAGTTAAATGACATGGCCCTTTCTTTGGACGAAAAGTACGTTGCTTTGCAAAACGAAGCGAGTCGTGCCGACTCCTTGGCCGAACAGGTTGCCGAACAAACCAAGCAGATTGAGCAATTGCAACAGCAACTGTTTGCCAACACCAAGTTGGAACAGACTGCCTCTTTGCAATTGAGTGCTTGTTTGACTCAGTTGGCACAAAAGGACGAAGAACTCGCCGCACGAACCACCGAGGTGGAACGGTTGCAACAAATGATCGCTCAACTGGAACAACAGTTCGATTCCATGCGGGGAGAGGCCGAACAAGAC
>JAFYMD010000122.1 GCA_017556785.1 Clostridia bacterium
ATACACCAAGTTGTTCAATGGCGGCGGCACGGAAGGTGTCGGCGGCACCCAAAATCACCGAGTTCCCTTGTCCTTTTAAATTATGAGCCAATTTACCGATGGTGGTGGTTTTCCCTGCACCGTTTACCCCGATCATAACAATAATCGACGGCTTGGTAGACAAATTCAACTCATGATCGTCTCCCAAAATTTCCACCACAATAGCACGCAAGGCATCTTTGATCAACGCAGGATCGGTGATTTTTTCCGATTTCACCTTGGCGCGCAATTGGTCGCAAATAAAGGTAGCGGTGGGCATACCCATATCGGCCATAATCAAAATTTCTTCCAATTCTTCAAACAGTTCTTCGTCCACCTTGGTAAAGGCAGACAACATACTGTCGATTGCCCCCGAAAGGGTGTCGCGGGTCTTTTTAAGCCCTGCTGTAATTTTTCCGAAAAATCCCATGGTAATCGTTCCTCTATCCTTTTGATAACATTTTGTCGGCTTCTTTTAGATTCATTTTCAACAGTTTGGAAACCCCTTTTTCTTGCATGGTAACCCCATACAAAATATCGGCTTCTTCCATGGTGCCCCGACGGTGGGTAACCACAATAAACTGGGAGCGGTCGCTCATGCGACGCAGGTAGGTGGCAAAACGGTCTACGTTCACATCGTCCAACGCGGATTCCACTTCGTCCAGCATACAGAACGGAGGAGGCGCCACTTTCATCATGGCAAAATAGATTGCCAGAGCCACAATGGACTTTTCGCCACCCGACAACTGTTCAATGCTTGCCACGTTTTTGCCGGGGGGTTGCACCTTAATGTCAATGCCGGAATTAAGAACGTCTAACGGCTCGGTGAGAATCAGTTGTGCCGTACCACCGCCAAACAGCTCCACAAAGGTGCCGGAGAAATGTCCGTTGATTTGGTTGAACTTTTCAATAAAGGCGGTTTGCATGCTACCGGTGAGTTGGTTAATGAGTTGTTCCAATTCCTTTTTGGCGGCTTCTACGTCACCGATTTGAGCAGACATAAATTCGTACCGCTCGCTAACCTGTTCATATTCTTCAATGGCCGCCACGTTGACCGAACCCAAAGCACGAATCTTGCCTTTTAGCTCTTGCAACCGTTTGCCCGCGGCGGCGGGATCTTCGATCACAATACCCAATTGCTCGGCTCCGTTTCGGGTCAACTCGTACTTGTCGTATAACTTGGTAACGATTTGATCCCGCTCGGCAGTCATGGCGTCCTTCCGTTCTTCCAAACGAACCAGTTCTGCCGACAAATTTTCCCGTTTCAGAGTCAAATCCCGCTCTTGCGCAGTCGCCGCCGAAACGGCAGTTTCCAAGGCAGTACGTTCTTCCATTTTTTGTGCAATGAGTTGTTCTTGCTCGGCGGCTTTTTGTCGCAACTGCGCGGCTTGTGCCAGCAATTCCTCTTTTCGTTGTGCTTGCAAATCGTTGGCGGTACGAAGCAGATTTAGTTGTTCTTCCAACGCGGCTCTATGTCCCGAAGCATCTTCCGTTTGCTTCACGGCACTTTCTTGCAATGCCGCGGCCGCTTCTTTTTCTTTTTCCAACGCCATGATTTCCAAACGAACGGTAGCGTTTTGCCCCGTCAAGGTTTCACGGGTATGTACCAACTGTTCTTGCTCCGAAACCAATTGTTCCCGCACAGTTTGTGCTTCGGTAAGTTGTTGTTGTAACACCGCAACCAAATTTTCGGCATCGGTAGCTTGCTTACGCAATTGTTCCAACCGTTTTGCCGCTTCATTTTGTTCGTTCAACAGGGAATCCAGCGTTTCTTTGGCATCGGCAATTTGTTCTTGATTGCGTTTTGCCTCGGACAGCACCCGAATTTTGTCTTCGTTGGCGGTAGCCATTTCACTGCGAGTTGCTTCCATTTCGGCCTTGCGATTTTCCAATGCCGCAACCGCCTCACGGTAATCATTCATACAAGCAGCGGCTTTTGCTTCCAGTTTGGCAGCTTGTTCTTTGATTGCGTCGATTTCGCCCTTTCGGGACAACAGTCCGGTCGCTCGGTTAAACGAGCCACCGGTCAACGAACCGCCGGTATTGACCACCTGACCGTCCAACGAGACCACGCGGAAACGGTACCCATATCGATTACCGATAGCGGTGGCGCTGTCTAAATCTTCGGCAACTACAATAGCGCCAAGCAAAGAAGACATAATATCACGGTAACGGCTGTCACAATCCACCAGCGTATCTGCCATGCCCACGTATCCTGCACAATCGCTTAGCCCCTTTTCGTTAAACTCCCGAGGTTTTACGGTGTTCAACGGCAAAAAGGTAGCACGTCCCGCTTTTTCTTTTTTCAAAAAGGCGATGGCTCGTTTAGCATCTTGTTCGGTAGCGGTCACCACGTGTTGCACCGCACCACCCAGGGCAACTTCTATGGCGGTCGCGTAAATTTCTTTTACCTTGATCAACCGCGAAACAGGGCCCAAAATTCCGCCTAACACGCCCGACGCCCCTTCTTTGGACACTCGTCGAACGGTATTGTTAAATCCTTCCAACGAATTTTCCATATCTTCCAGCAAGGAAGCACGGCGTTTTTTGGTTTGGGCTTCCAATGTTAATTCATCGGCCTTGGCTTTGAGTTCGGCAACCTTGGTTTCCCCTGCGGTCAACAACATGGCGTTGCCTTTTAAAATATTTTCGCATTCGGCAATTTTTTCATCACACCGAATCAAATCTTGTTTTAACGCTTCGCATTCGGTTTCATATGCTTCCAACTGCGCCTTACGCTGAGCAAAGGCTTCCTCTACCGCATCACCGCGATGATTGATCTCATTGGCAGACGACACGGCGGTTACGCTTTGCAGTTGACTGCCGGCAATTTCTTCCGACAATCGTGTGATTTCACGATTTTGCTCTTCAATACGGCGATTGACGTCTTCGGCTTGCCCGATCAACTGCTCTAACTGGGTGGTTGCTTGCGCCAACATTTGATTTTTGGCACCAATTGCTTCCTCTTTTTGTGCCATGATTTCTTGTTGGACTTGCATTTCTCGTTCCCAATCGGCACGATTGTCCGCCGAAGCGGCAATTTCCCCTTCGACACGAGCAATATTTTCTTGGTTATGAAAAATCGTGTTTTCGGCTACGGCGGCCTGACCGTCTAAGCGGGCGGCTTCTTCTTCCATGCCGGCAACCGAACGTCGCGCGGCATCCATTTGCACGGTCAGCAATCGCGCTTGATTTCCGTCTGTTTCGGATTTTTGTTGTAATTTTTCAATATTGCGCTCTAATTCTTCGTATTGGGCTTGCGCTAAATCCATTTTGTCGGTTTGTTCTCGTAACCGTTCTCCAAAACGTTCCAAAGAACGAAGCCACAAACCGATTTCTAAATTTTTCTCTTCTGCGGCATATTCCAAAAATTGTTTGGCTTTTTTACTTTGATTGGCAAGGGGCCCTACCCGCTCTTCCAACTCTGCCATAATATCACGCAAACGCACCAAATTGTCTTCGGTAGCCTTTAATTTTCGCTCAGCCTCTTGCTTGCGGTAACGGTACCGAGAAATCCCTGCCGCTTCTTCAAACATATCGCGGCGTTCATCTGAACGGCGTGAAACAATATCGCTGATCTTGCCCTGCCCGATCATGGAATACCCATCTCGACCAAGGCCGGTGTCCATAAACAACTCGTTTACGTCTTTTAGGCGCACGGTGGCGCGGTTGATTTGATATTCGCTTTCTCCCGAACGGTAATACCGACGGGTAATGAGCACCTCGTCGGTGTCGCAAGGCAATGCACGATCGGTGTTGTCCAGACACAAAGTAACCGATGCCATGCCTTGGGGTTTACGGGTAGCGGTTCCGTTAAAAATCACATCTTCCATTTTTTCGCCCCGCAATTGCTTGTTGGACTGTTCCCCCAACACCCAACGAATTGCGTCGGAAATATTACTCTTACCGCTACCGTTGGGGCCTACTACACCGGTAATGCCCTGTTCAAACGTAAGTACGGTCTTGTCGGGAAAGGATTTAAAGCCTTGGGCTTCCAAAGATTTTAGGAACATGAGATTTCTCCTTTCTGAATTTCTCCCGGTGCCACGGCAGGATCGCCCTGCACCGTAACTCGGCGGCCTTCTGCCGCCCATCGTTCAAGATTGGCACGACGTTGCCCCACCATTTTTGACACGCAGGTAGGGTGTACACGTAACGTAACCTGCCGATCGCCGTCACAAAGCAGTTGATTGGCTTTGTCATAATACAATCGACTTTCGCACAATTCCCGCAAGGCGGGATGAAACGGTCCTGCCACCACACCGACTGCGGCATCGGCATGCAGTCCCAGCTTAATCACCCGTACATTGGCCTGCTCAAACTGTTGCAACAGCTTGGCACACCGTTCCACGGTGGTTTCCAAATCCGGCGGAATATAGCGTCCCTCACGGTACCAGTTCTCCAAACAGGTGTGTTGCAACACTAGCGTGGGATAAATCCGTACGGTATCCGGTTGCAAAGCGATCAACCGTTTGGCGGTTGTTTCATCGTCTTCTTGGTCAGCACCCGCCAAACCGACCATCATTTGCACGCCCAATTCCATGTGGTATTGTCGAATCAAGCGGCAAGCGTTTTCTACGTCCTGTGCCGTATGCCCCCGATGATTGAGAGAAAGCACACGATCCACCATGCTTTGGGCACCCAATTCTACGGCGGTCACCCCATACCGTTGTAAGGTCTGCAACACGTCGTGGTCAATGGCATCGGGTCGTGTGGAGCATCGGATCCCCGTGATTTGTTTGCCGTCTACAAAGGGAAAGGCTGCCGACAGCAGTGCTTCCATTTGCAGACGAGGAATAGCGGTAAAACTGCCGCCGAAAAAGGCGATTTCGGCCTGCGTGTTGGGGTTTAGCTCCGCCACCGCTTGGGTCAACATAGCCGTTACCTGCTGTGGGGTAGGGGCTTCGCCGTGACCTGAAATGGTGTTTTGATCACAAAAACTACACCGATGGGGACACCCTGCATGGGGCACAAAAACAGCAATATTAGCCTTGCTTTTCATGATCGATCCCCATGAGACGCAACGCTTCTTTTGCGGCCGCTTGCTCGGCTTCTTTTTTACTGCGACCCACGCCTGTGCCCACCAAATTGGAATTGATGTGCACCTCGTATTTAAACTGCTTGTCATGATCGGGCCCGCTTTCCCCTACCAACAAATAGGTCAGACGGTCTTCGGGATTTTGCTGAATCACTTCTTGCAACAAGGTTTTGTAATCTTTAAAGGCGGCTTTACGATGATTGTCTAACGTAGGTACCACGTATTTTAAAATAAACGCTCGTGCCGGTTCCATACCACCGTCCAAATAAATAGCCGCAATCAACGCCTCAAACGCATCGGCCAAAATAGAGGGTCGGTTGCGACCGCCGGTGCGTTGTTCCCCGCGGCTAAGCAACAGGTAGTCTCCCAGCCGAATGGTTTTGGCAAACCCAAACAAGGCTTTTTCACATACCGAAGCCGCCCGAATCCGCGTTAATTCCCCTTCGGGCAGATCGGGATAATGAGCAAATAAATAATCGGAAACCACCAGCGACAGCACCGAATCTCCCAAAAATTCCAACCGCTCATTGCAACCGTCGGGTTGCTTTTTTTCGTGAGCAAAAGAGGAGTGGGTCAACGCGTGTTCCAGCAAATATTCGTCACCGAAAAAATATCCGATTTCCTCTTGCAACCGTTCCACTTATTCTTCCTTCTTTCCGGGGGCAACCGCCTCTCCCACTGCTTGAATCAATCCGGACTCGGCAAACAAAGCCGCTTGTCGAATCGCATTTTTTATGGCTTTGGCATTGGAACTACCGTGGGCTTTGATCACCGGTGCTTTTACGCCGATAAAGGGTGCGCCACCCACCTCGGAATAGTCCATCAGCCGTTTGAGGCCACCCAAATCCTTTTTGATCAGCAAGGCACCGATCTTGGTTTTGAACTTAGACATCAAGGTGCGTTTAATGAGTTTGAAAAAGGTAACGGCTACCCCTTCGGTCAATTTCAGCACCACGTTACCCGAAAATCCGTCGGTTACCAAAACGTCGCAAGCACCGGCAGGTACGTCGCGCGCTTCAACGTTTCCTACAAAGTTCAGATCCGACGCTTTGAGCAATGCGTAGGTTTCTTGCCGTAACGTATCTCCCTTGGTATCTTCGGTACCTACGTTCAGTAAGCCGATACGAGGAGATTCCAACCCTGCCACTCGTTTCATGTATTCGTTACCCATCACGGCGAAATCCACAAGCATTTCGGGGCGGCATTCCGCATTGGCACCCGAATCCAGCAATAAATAAGCGCCGTCGGGGGTGGGCACCAAGGTGGCAAGAGCGGGACGCTTGATTCCTTTGATTCGCTTAACGATCAAAGTGGCGCCGGTAAGCAGCGCACCGGTCGATCCGGCAGACACCAATCCGTCTCCCTCTCCGTTTGCCAACAGATCCAAAGCTACCCCCATAGAGGTGCCCCGCTTTGCTTTTACAATGTCGGTGGGGGTGTCGTGCATCCCCATTACCTCGTCGGTATGCACAATGGTCATACCTGCCAACGAAATATTGTTTTCTTTTGCACAAGCTTCAATTTTTTGCTGATCCCCTACCAAGGTGACGGTTACGCCCAATTCTTTGACTGCGTCCGCCGCACCTTGTATATTGCAAAGAGGCGCTTCGTCACCGCCAAATGCATCTACAATAATATGTTTTGCCATCATTATTTCTCCTATTCCGCATTATCTGCCTGCAATTGAGCCGCACGATCCGCGGTAATCAAAGCATCGATAATTTCGTCCAGATCTCCGTTTAATACTGCGTCTAACCGATACACCGTCAGACCAATGCGATGTTCGCTCACCCGACCTTGGGGATAGTTATACGTACGAATTCGCTCCGAACGGTCACCCGTACCCACTTGCGAACGTCGTTGTGAAGCAATTTGGTCGGTTTGCTTGGCCAATTCTGCCTCGTACAAACGAGACCGCAAAACCTTCATAGCTTTTTCGCGGTTTTTGTGCTGACTGCGCTCGTCTTGGCACTCTACAATCACCCCGGTGGGGATATGGGTAATGCGGATCGCCGATTCGGTCTTGTTGATATGCTGACCGCCTGCGCCGCTACTGCGGAAGGTGTCGATCTGCAAATCGGCAGGATTGATTTCTACTTCTACGTCTTCGGCTTCGGGCAATACCGCCACGGTTACGGTAGAGGTATGGATTCGCCCTTGGGTTTCGGTTTCGGGCACCCGTTGTACCCGATGCACCCCGCTTTCAAACTTCAGGCGGGAGTACGCACCTTCCCCCTCGATCATAAAGCTGACTTCTTTGAAACCGCCCAATTCGGTTTCGTTGGCGGAAACGATTTCGGTCTTCCAACGACGGGCTTCGGCATACATACTGTACATACGGTACAGCACACCCGCAAACAAAGCGGCTTCTTCCCCGCCGGCACCACCGCGAATTTCCACAATTACGTTGCGGTCATCGTTGGGGTCTACCGGCAACAGCAAAATTTTCAATTCTTCGCCCAACCGCTCAATATCTTCTTTGGATTCCGCCAATTCCTCTTCTGCCAATTCTTTTAACTCCTTGTCCGAAGAACCCAACAATTCTTTGGCTTCTTCCATACGAGCCTTGGCAGATTGGTATTCACGAAAGGTTTCCACAATAGGGGTCAACTGCTTATATTCCTTCATTAAATTTTTGTACTGCTCCTGATTGCCCACCACCGCAGGATCTTGCAACTGCAGAGAGATGGACTCATACTTGGCTTCTACTTCGATCAATTTATCAAACATTAGACTTCCTCCAAAATCTTCTTAATTCCTTTTTCGCATTTGTGACGAGGCATCATAACCTCGTGGCCGCATTTTTCACAGCGGATTTTAAAATCCATGCCGATTCGGGTTACGACAAAGATGTTACAACCACAAGGATGGGCTTTCTTCATTTGAATTCGCTGACCTACTTGAACGTCCATGATATGCCCTCACTTTGATATAATTATTCAATCTATTATACCACAAAACGATGCCGTTTGCAATCTTTTTTCAAAAACAAAACCACCGTAAAAAGAAGAATCCTTTTACGATGGTTGTAATGCCATTATTTCTTTTGCCGTTCCAGGCGAAATTGCTCAAGAATGTAGGTTTTCGCCTCGTCGGCCTGTTGTTTGGTGGCGGCAGGCAAATCTTTCAAAGGATACGTAAGCCCCATTTCTTCATACTTGTTGACCCCCAAGGTGTGGTAGGGTAAAACGTCTAACGCTTTCACGGTAGGCAACGTGGCCATAAACGTACCCAACGCCCGCCAATCGTCGGGGCAATCATTCACGGTAGGAATACAAACGTGGCGAATCCACATGGCAACACCTTTTTGTCCCACATATCGGGCAAAGGACAAGATCCCTTTGTTGTCTGCTCCTGTTAATTGGCGATGTTTTTGCGGATCCATGATTTTTAGATCCAGCATGATCAGATCGGTAACAGCGAGCAAAGCGTCTAATTGTGCAAGATACCCCTCGTCGCCAAAGCGAAAGGTGCATCCCGACGTGTCCAAACAAGTATGGATCCCTTTCTTTTTGCACAAGGCAAACAATTCGGTAACAAATTCCGGTTGCAGCAACGGCTCCCCACCGGTCACCGTAATGCCGCCTTTTTGATAAAACACCTTGTTTTTGTCATACCGTGCCAACACCTGTTCCGGCGTCATGAGTTGCCCACCGTTTTTATCCCAAGTGTCGGGATTGTGACAGTATTGGCATCGCAAAGGACACCCCTGCAAAAACACCACAAACCGAATTCCCGGCCCATCTACGGTACCAAAGCTTTCAAAGGAATGAATGCGTCCTTCCATTAGATCTGATCGTGGAAGGTACGGGAAATCACCTCGTCTTGTTGCTCTTTGGTGAGTTTCACAAAATTCACCGCATAGCCACTCACCCGTACGGTCAGTTGAGGATATTTTTCAGGATGTGCCTGTGCGTCCAACAAGGTTTCTTTGCTAAACACGTTTACGTTTAAATGGTGACCGCCTTTTTGTACGTAGCCGTCCAACAGCGACACCAGATTATCAATTTGATTTTCGGTTGCTTTCATTTTGGATTCTCCTTTTAATCGTCCATATCGTCAAACAAGGTGGGGGTCATGCAAGCACCGTTTATGCAGTCCAACTCCACGTCCAAATCCCCTGCAAAAATGCGGTCTTCTTTCCCCAACGCGCCGGGAATAATGGAGAATGTATTGGATATACCGTCTTGGGCATCAATAAAGGGCAGCTTGGAAACCGAGGCCAAAGATGCCACCGCACCATTGGTATCCCGTCGGTGCATGGGATTGGCGCCGGGGGCAAACGCCTCTCCTGCCTTACGGCCGTCGGGGGTGTTTCCTGTGGCTTTGCCATACACCACGTTGGAAGTAATGGTCAAAATCGACGTGGTGGGAATACTGTTGCGATAGGTGTGATTTTTGCGAATGTGTTCCATAAAAATATGCACGATTTCACGGGCAATTTCGTCCACGCGGTCGTCGTCGTTACCAAATTTGGGGAAGTCCCCTTCCACTTTATAATCTACCGCCAAGCCGGACTCGTCACGAATAACCTTTACCTTGGCATATTTAATAGCAGACAGAGAATCGGCCACCACCGAAAGACCGGCGATCCCCGTGGCAAACCAACGGGTTACGTTTTTGTCGTGTAAGGCCATTTGCAATTTTTCGTAGCAGTATTTGTCATGCATATAGTGAATCACGTTCAGGGTGTTTACATACACCTCTGCCAGCCATTGCATCATAGCATCATATTTACGCATAACCTCATCGTAATCCAAATACTCCGAGGTAATAGGAGTAAATTCGGGGCCTACCTGCTTTTTGGACACTTCGTCCACACCGCCGTTGATAGCATACAGCAGACACTTGGCAAGGTTGGCACGAGCGCCGAAAAACTGCATTTCTTTGCCCACCCGCATAGACGAAACACAGCAGGCAATGGCATAGTCATCCCCATGGGTAAACCGCATGAGATCGTCGTTTTCGTATTGAATGGACGAGGTTTCAATGGAGATTTTGGCGCAATACCGCTTAAAGTTTTCGGGCAAATTCACCGACCACAAAACCGTCAGGTTGGGTTCGGGAGAAGGCCCTAAATTCTTCAGGGTATGCAAATATCGATACGACATTTTGGTAACCAAATGACGACCGTCAATGGCCACACCGCCAATGGATTCGGTTACCCATTGAGGGTCACCCGAAAACAGGGCGTTGTATTCGGGAGTACGGGCAAACTTCACCAAGCGAAGTTTCATAATAAAATGGTCTACCATTTCTTGAATTTCCGTTTCGGTAAACAGCCCTTTTTCCAAATCTCGTTGGGCATAAATATCTAAAAACGTAGAGGTACGACCCAAACTCATAGCGGCACCGTTTTGTTCTTTAATAGCCGCAAGATACCCAAAATAAAGCCATTGGATCGCTTCTTTTACGTTGGCGGCAGGCTTTGAAATATCAAACCCATAACTGAGTGCCATTTGTTTTAATTGATGCAGTGCACGAATTTGCTCGGCCAATTCTTCGCGGTCGCGAATAATTTCTTCGTACATAGCCGAACGGGTGGTTCGCTTTTGTTCCTCTTTGTCTTCGATTAAGCGGTCTACCCCGTAAAGGGCAACACGGCGATAGTCCCCGATAATGCGTCCGCGACCGTATGCGTCAGGCAGACCGGTAATAATATGGCTGGAGCGGCAAGCCCGCATTTCGGGGGTATACACGTCAAACACCCCTGCGTTATGGGTTTTGCGATGGTTGGTAAAAAACTCATCCATTTGATCGGGTACGTGATATCCGTTGTCCTCGCAAGCCCGTTTGGCTGTACGAATACCGCCATAGGGCATAAAGGCACGTTTAAAGGGTTTTTCGGTTTGAAATCCCACAATTTGTTCCAACTCTTTATTGAGATAACCGGGTGCGTGAGAAGTAATGGTCGATACCACGTCGGTATCCATATCCAATACCCCGCCTGCTTCCAATTCCTGTCTGGACAGTTCGGTTACTTGATCCCACAACGTAAGCGTTGCTTGTGTGGGTGCCTGCAAAAAAGCATCATCCCCATCATAAGGGGTGTAGTTGTGACGAATAAAACTGCGAACGTTGATCTCTTTGACCCAGGTGCCGCCTTCAAATCCGTCCCATCCTTTATACAAATCGTTCATTGTCACTGATCCCTCCATGTTTCGTTGTTTTGCATAACAAAAAACGATTTTCTCGTTGAGAAAACTAAATTCTTCGATGGACAATTAGTATACCATGCCTCTTGTCTTTTTGTCAATGAATTATCAGCAAAACTTCCCACCTTCTTTGAAAAAAACGACATGACTTTGGCACTCTTCGCATATACATAAAACAATCTAACAATCAAGAATGGATGACAGCTTATGTTTTGGCCGGAAGGTTATTTACTCACAACCAAGGAAAATCAAGAAGCACTTGCTTCGCTCAGCAAATTGCGAGAAACCATAGCCGCACAAACAATTTGCGAAGCCCGCGTAACCTTATGCGACAGCGGGCATAATTTATGGGTCGATCTACCCTGTTGCAAAGGAATGATTCCCCGATCGCAAGGAGCGGTGGGAATCGACGACGGAAGCGTGCGAGACATTGCGCTGATTTCTCGTGTGGGACGGCCGGTTTGCTTCACAGTACAGGCCATCGCCACCGACGAAAACGGGCAACCAATGGCATTGCTTTCTCGCAAAGAGGCGCAAACACGGTGTCGCAACGAATATCTGCAACAACTTCTCCCCGGCGACGTGATCCCCGCACAAATCACCCATTTAGAGCCATTTGGCGCCTTTTGCGACGTAGGGTGCGGGATTTCTTCCCTCATTCCCATAGACTGTATTTCGGTTTCTCGTATTTTTCATCCCGCCGACCGCTTTCACGTAGGGCAATCGGTAAACGTTGTAGTTCGTGGAATCGATCAAGACGGAAAACTGCATTTAACGCACAAAGAATTACTGGGCACTTGGCAAGAAAATGCGGCACAATTCCACGTGGGAGAAACCGTAACGGGAATCATTCGCACGGTTGAATCTTACGGGAGTTTTGTAGAACTGAC
>JAFYMD010000123.1 GCA_017556785.1 Clostridia bacterium
AGTCCCTCAACACTAAAAAAGAACCTGGCGTTGATCAACGCCAGGCCCAAAAAAGTTCTAGGTTTTCAAAAACCAGTTGATTTGTTTGAAATTTCTCTTAAAAAATGTTGCACTTAGTTTGACAATTCATCCAAACTGTCAGACTTTCAAGGAAGGGGCAGGATGGCATTTTCTTCGCTACACAAGGCGTACGACGGTACGTCGTGTAGCGAAAAAATGACAAATAGGTGCCAAAACGGGGAGAATTCGACATTCTCCCCGTTTTTCCTTTGGTTTGTTTTCTGTTTTGCTTCTCGGTCGTTTTATTTTGTTATAAAGCGCTTATGTTCCTGTGCCTTATTTGACAGTCTGAAACGGAAAAACAAAAGATTTTCCGTTTTTGACCGTTCCGAGGAACAAACTATTCGATTGACAACAAGGTTGCGTAGCAAACGTCCCCTTCGACCCGCAAGATTTCCACCGCTTGTATGGTGCCGATCAAAGAGACGTCACCCGGCACCGCCACCGACAAATAGCGGGGGGTGTGACCGTAACACAGACCGTCTTTGATCTGCTCAAACAAAACCGTTTGTTTGGTTCCGATTTGAGATTGCATATATCGATTGGCCGATCGCTCGGCGGCGGCATTCAGCGCGGCGGCACGTTGCTGTTTGACTGCGGGATCTACCTGTTTCATAGCGGCGGCCGGGGTGCCTTCTCGGGGGGAGTACACAAAGGTGTGAATTTTGGCAAAACCGAGTGCTTCGATAAACTGCAAGGTTTGTTCAAATTCCTCATCGGTTTCGCCGGGAAAGCCGCACATGATGTCGGTCGTGATGGCGCATGCGGGGAAAAGCGATTGCAATCGATCGGTCAATTGACGGTAAAAATCGGTGGTGTAATGGCGATTCATACGAGAAAGTACCGAGTCGCTTCCCGATTGTAAGGAAAGGTGAAATTGGGGGCACAACTTGGTACAAGAAGCCAATCGGTCGATCATTTTTTCGGTGAACTGATCCGGTTCCATAGAACCCAAACGAATCCGTTCAATGCCGGGGGTGGCCTGTGCCAAAGCCACGGCGTCGCATAAGTCAAAGTCTTCGTTTTGCCCGTAGGCGGTGAGATTGATGCCTGCCAAAACCACTTCTTTATATCCGTTTTGGGCAAGAGCCGTCAACTCTTGTTGCAAAACGGCAAGAGGCTTGGAACGCACCCGTCCTCTGGCGTAGGGGATCAGGCAATAACTGCAAAAACGGTTACAACCGTCTTCAATTTTAACAAAAGCGCGTTCTCGGCCCTCGAAACTGTTGCGACAAATGCCGTAACTTTGAAATTCGGTATTGTGTTGTTCGTGTAAAAGAATGGGTTGACCGTTTTGTTTATATTGTTCGATCAATTGGGGGAGTCGATGATTGGAAGCGTTGCCGATTACGATGTGTGCCGGGAGCTTTTCGGCTTTTTGCGGAACCGCTTGGGGCATGCAACCGGTGGCAACTATGATTGCATTGGGATAAGTGCGGGCAAACCGTCGAATGGCCTGTCGCCCTTTTCGGTCGCTTTCGGCAGTAACGGTACAGGTGTTTATGACCACCACGTCGGGGGCTTGGTCGGGTTGTGCCGAAACGTAGCCGTTGGCAAAAAACAATTCTGCCAAAGCCTCGCTGTCGTATTGGTTGACCTTGCAACCAAGGGTATAAAACAAAACGGTCATACAGTACACCTCTTTCGCTCTTCATTATAACAAAAACTGTGAAAAAAGCAAGGTGAATCATACTATTTCCCGTAATTTGTTCATACTATGCCATGAGGTGAAGGTATCATGAAGAAAAAACTCATGCAGATGTTCTTGTGTTTGGGGTTGGCGTGGATTTTGTGCGTGCCTTGCATAGCGGATGAAGGTCCTATGCCGTCGGTAGCTACCGAATATATGAGCGAGGGAATGTACAACGATTTTGAATCACAATTACAACCTGTTATGCCCACCGCAGGGTCGGCGGCGGAGCTTGAAATCGGTGCGACGTCGGCCTTGTTGATGGAGCGTTCCACCGGACGGGTGTTGTACGAAAAAAATGCCGATGAGCGTCGTGCACCGGCATCCATTACCAAGGTGATGACCCTGTTGTTGACCATGGAAGCAATCGACAACGGAAAAATTGCTTTGACCGATCGGGTGGTGGCATCGGCCCACGCCTGCCATATGGGTGGCTCCCAAATTTGGCTGGAAGAGGGGGAGATCATGACGGTGGATCATTTGATCAAAGCGGTGTGTGTGGCTTCTGCCAACGATGCGGCAGTTGCGCTGGGAGAACATATGGCAGGGAGTGAAGAAGCCTT
Source organism: Clostridia bacterium (assembly GCA_017556785.1). GTDB lineage: Bacteria > Bacillota > Clostridia > Oscillospirales > Acutalibacteraceae > UMGS1484. The sequence goes on from JAFYMD010000123.1 coordinate 2,314, forward strand.
TGTAACTGCCATGAATCAGCGAGCCAAACAGTTGGGGATGAGCAACACCCATTTTGTCAATTGTTGCGGCTTGGATGCTCCCGAGCACTACACCACCGCGCGAGATATTGCCACGATGTCGCGGGAGCTGATTGCACATCCCTTGATTGCCGAATATTCCACCATTTGGATGGATACCTTGCGAAACGGGGAAACCCAATTGGTCAACACCAACAAGCTGGTGCGATTTTATGAAGGAGCCACCGGACTAAAGACCGGTACCACCGACGAAGCGGGATATTGCGTGTCGGCAACTGCCCGTAAAAACAATATGGATCTGATTGCCGTGGTTTTGGACGGCGCTACTTCCGACGGACGGTTTTCCGATGCCAAGCAACTGCTGAATTTCGGATTTGCCAATTGGACGATGGTGCAAGGAAAATCCGATCGCCCCCTTCCCCAAAATATCGGGGTGAAGGGAGGCGTGACCGAGCGGGTTGCCGTATTCAGCGAGCCCGATCGGTGGTTTTTGGTGGAAAAAGGGCAAGAGCACGACATAACCGTGAAAATTACCATAGCCGAGACCGCTCAAGCGCCGGTTGTAGCCGGTCAGGTCGTGGGTAAGGTAACCTATTTGTGTGAAAATCAAGTGCTGGGGGAACAACGATTGCTGGCGGCGGCGGACGTGGAGCAACGAAATTTTTGGTTTTCTTTCGGTCAAATGCTGAAGTCTTTGTTTGCCTTATAAATAATTTGTGTATTTTTTTGTAAAATGTGAAAATATTGGTTGAAATTTCAATTGAAATCGTATATAATAGACAAAAACAAGGAGGTTGATCATTATGGCATTAAAACTGATTCAGGATTATGCCAACGGTTTCATTGCCGACGGTGAGCTGGATTGTATGCAAGCACAGGTGAAAGCTGCTCACGAGTTGTTGCATACCGGTACCGGCGCAGGCAACGATTTTATTGGTTGGGTAGACCTGCCCGTGAATTATGATAAAGAGGAATTTGCTCGCATTGAAAAGGCGGCGGCAAAGATCCTCTCAGACAGCGATATCCTTATCGTAATCGGCATTGGCGGTTCTTATTTGGGCGCCAGAGCGGCAATCGAATTTATTCACTCTCCCTTGTACAACAACTTGAAAAAAGACACTCCCGACGTGTACTTTGCCGGCAATTCCATCAGCGGTTCGGCTTTGGCAGAACTGTTGTCGTTGTGTGAAGGCAAAGAAGTTTCGGTTAACGTGATCTCGAAATCGGGAACCACTACCGAACCTGCCATTGCCTTCCGCGTGTTCCGTAAATATATGGAAGAACGCTACGGGGTAGAAGAAGCCCGTAAGCGGATTTACTGCACTACCGACAAGGCCAGAGGCACGTTAAAGCAATTGGCTGACAGCGAAGGGTATGAAAGTTTCGTTGTTCCCGACGACGTGGGTGGTCGTTACTCGGTGCTCACCGCCGTAGGCTTGTTGCCCATTGCCGTGTCGGGTGCCGACATTACCAAAATGATGCAAGGTGCTGTGGACGCTCGTGAAGCCTATGCCGTGTGCGATTTGGAAAAGAACGATTGCTATCGTTATGCCGCACTTCGCAACATTTTGCTCCGCAAGGGCAAATCCATTGAAATGCTCACCGCTTATGAACCCCGCATGACCATGATGGCAGAGTGGTTCAAACAATTGTACGGTGAGAGCGAAGGCAAAGATCAAAAAGGGTTGTTCCCGGCTTCAGCCGTGTTCTCTACCGACCTGCACTCTATGGGTCAATATATTCAAGACGGTGTGCGTATGCTGTTTGAAACGGTGGTTTGGATCGATGACAACGGCAAGGACGTAACCATTGAAGCACAAGAAAATGACGGCGACGGTCTCAATTTCTTGGCGGGCAAGACCATGTCCTTTGTGAACAAAAAGGCGTTTGAAGGCACCATTCTTGCTCACAACGACGGCGGAGTACCCAATTTGGTGCTCTCGTTGCCCAAAGCGGACGAATATGAATTCGGCTGGTTGGTTTATTTCTTTGAAAAGGCTTGTGCCATTTCCGGTTATTTGTTGGGGGTAAATCCCTTTAACCAACCCGGTGTGGAAAGTTATAAAAAGAATATGTTTGCCCTGCTTGGCAAACCCGGATATGAAGATCAAAAGGCGGCGCTGGAAAGCAGAATCGCCCGCTGAGATTATAAATCAATAATTTTAAAATAAAGGAGACGATCATATGATTTCTATGATTATCGGCCACAAAGGCTCCGGCAAAACCAAAAAATTGATTGAAAACATCAACAAGCGTGTGGAAGAAAGCCACGGCAACGTAGTATGTATCGAAAAAGGTCAAAACCTTACTTATGATTTGACCTATCGTGTTCGTTTGGTAGACAGCGACCGTTTTTCTATTAGCAGTTATGATGAATTGTTTGGTTTCATCAGCGGCATTTGCGCCGGCAACTATGACGTAACCGACATTTTTGTAGATGGTACCTTGAAAATCGGCGGTCAAGACAAAAACGCCCTGCTTACTTTCTTGGAACGTCTTTCCAAATTGGCAGAAATGTCCAAAGCCAAGATCATGTTGACCATTTCTTGCGATGAAGAAGAATTGCCCGAAGCAATTCATCAATTCGAAATCGTAAAATAATCGATTGATTTCCCAACCGCCGACAGGTTCTGTCGGCGGTTGTTTTCTTGTTGCTTAAAAAGGAAAAATGTGGTATACTGATGTTTGAAAAAAAGAGAAGGGAGAGAGGTTTGTGCGCAGGCCGTTGGCATTGATCGGGTTTACCTTATTTGGTTGCAGTTTCGCTTACGTACTGCTGGGGGATACGGCGGCATGGGCGGCTCTTCCTTTGTTTGGGGTAGCGGCGGTAGTCTTGCTGTTTTTACGGCGTAGGTTTCGCAATCGGCATCATTGGGCATGGTGTCAATGCTTTGCGGTTACGGGCACCTGTTCGTTGCTGTTGCTGTGTCTCACCACCGCTTTTGTGGTGACGCCTCTTGCATCGGTGGAAAATACCACCAAAACCTTGACCATGACGGTGGTGGAGCAAGACGGCTTGTATGACACCGCGCATTATTACGTTGTGGATGCAACGGGGGTGTATGAAGACGGCTCTTCGCTTCGCTTGCGACTGCGCACCGACGGTCAAAAAACCTACGTGCCGGGACAAGTGTTAAAGGGCCCGGTGTATTTAAAACCCATTTCACAAGCAGGTCGAGCCAAGCAGTATGCCAACCGCATTTGGTTAAACGGTACGGTTTCTTATGATACCACACTGACCGAAGCGGGGGTGGAAAAAACGGTGTATTATTATTGCCATACCGCTCGGCAAACCATGAAAAGGTGGTTCGATCAAAATTTGTCGGGGGATTCGGCGGCATTGGTTTCGGGGGTCTGTTTGGGGGATACCCAAGGACTTTCCAACCAAACCTATGAGGATTTTACGCGGTGCGGCATGGGGCATATGGTGGCGGTTTCGGGACTACACACCTCTACCCTAAGCGGATTGTTGGTCGGGTTGCTTGTGATTTTGCGGACCAAAAAACGATATGCCAAGGTGCTGAGTTTGCTGATGGTATGGAGCTTCATTTTTATGGTTGGCATGCCCTTTTCTGCGGTACGAGCGGGAATCATGTTCACCTTTTGGGCGGTGCTGTCGTTGTTTTATCGCGTACCCGACGGGTTAAACACCTTGGGCGCCGCTGCACTGTTGATTTTGTTGTTTCATCCCTTTGCCACCGGTGACATTGGCTTTTTGGCTTCGTTTTTGTCTTGCCTGGGCATTTTGTGGTTTGCCGCTCCTGTGACCAATGCCTTGTTGCGCTTGCTTCCTTTTTCGTGGCGAAATCAGAAATTTTTTGTATGGTTATTTGGTGGGATGGGTGTTACTTTGTCGGTTCTGTTTACCACCTTGCCTTGCAGTTTACTTCGATTTTATACCGTTTCTCTTATTTCTCCCCTTGCCAATTTATTGGGGATTCCGTTGGCTTCGGTGATTTTGCTCACAGGCTTGCTCAGCGGGGTGCTCAGTTTGGTTCCCGGGCTGGAATCGGTTGCGCTGTGGATTTTGAAATTGGGAGGAGTGTGTGCCGACGGGTTGGTGGAATTGTCTCATACCTTGGGCGATTTGCCTTACGCTTCGGTACAATTCGCCACCGTTTGGTGCTGGATCGCCTTTTTGGCGGCGGCTGTTGTGGTGGCGCTGGTGTACTGCTTGCGTCGGCGGATTCCCGGATGGGGAAAAACGGTCGTTGCGGGTTTGTTGGCGGTTATTCTTGTAGGGGCTTCGTTTGTTCCCAATTATTCTTCCCGTCAATATGAGGTCATGGCGGTAGGAGACGGTTACGACACCGCTTTGGTGGTGGCAAGTGCTCACGGTACGGCGGTGATTGGATGCGCCAAGCCGTCTGAAATCAAAAGATTGCTGTATGAAAGAGGGATTCATCGGGTAGATTGTTGGTTTTTGCCTCGGGAAGTGCAGTATGAAGAAAACGTTTTGCAATTGGCACAGCAATTGGACATCGGGCAAATCTACACCAAGTCTGCGGTGGTGAAAAAGGGGGATTTGCTTCCGCCTGCGGAACGGTACGACCAAGTGGTTTTGCAACAGCAACGACAATTGGGCGACATGACGATTACCGCCAATCATTCCTTCACACGGTTTGAATTGGTATTGGGCGAGCAAACGCTTGTGTTTGAGCATACCAAAACCAGAACCAACCGACCGATCAAGGGGACTTACGTGATTTACCATGCATCGATCGATCGGTCAAAGGGATACGAGATTCGGCAAAACGATCGAACCGAAACCTATACGAAAACCATGATATTGCAATGGAATACGCCCAATGCCGCTTGGCGTGAACCGATTTTTTTGTATTGAACACATACCCCCAAAAAGGAAGTGTCTGTTTTGACTGAAAACAACACTTCTTTTTTTGTTGTACATCTTGACAAGTGGACTTCTATTTTATAAAATGAGAGTAACTCTCATTTTGCAAGGGTGCGTATTGTATGAAAAATTATCATACCGAACAAAAACAAGCGTTATTAACGTTTTTACAAGAAAATGCCGATCGTCCCATGACCATTTCTCAAATTGCTACGGGACTGAGCGGGGAGCGGGTGCCGGGAAAAAGTACGGTATACCGATTGATGGACCGCTTGGTGCAAGAAGGGGCGGTGCGCCGTTTTGTGCGAGGCAACAGTCGTCATTTTTTGTACCAAATTATGACCGATCGCTGTCATGAGCATTTACATTGCCGTTGTGTGTCTTGCGGAAAATTGTATCATTTGGATCGGTCGGTCTCGGCACATATGGAGCAAATGTTGGCTACCAGCGGATTTGTGTTAGATCCCGCCAAAACCACCCTTATGGGTACTTGCGACGGTTGCGGAGGACAGTAACATGAAACGGTTGATTTGTTTGGCGCTATGCCTTGTTTTGGCGTTGTGCGGATGTACCGCCGTGACGGAAAATAAAGAAAAATTACAGGTGGTGACCACCATATTTCCTGCGTATGATTTTGCACGGCAAATCGGCGGAGAGTGGGCAGAGGTTACCATGTTGCTGCCGCCGGGTGGCGAGGTTCATGCATATGAGCCATCGGTCAGCGATTTGGTGGCAATCAAAAACTGTGACGTGTTTATTTACAACGGCGGCGAGAGCGACGGGTGGATCGAAACCATGCTTTCCCAATGTGACATGACCGACAAAACGGTTATTCGATTGACCGATCACGTGGAATTGCTTATGACAGGGGAACAACATCACCATCACGAGCATGAACACGATCATCACGAAGCAGATGAGCACATATGGACAACACCCCGAAACGCCTTGGTATTGGCCAAAACCATAGAGCAAGCCTTGGCACAACAAGATGCGGCTCACGCAAGGGAGTATGCCAAGGGAGCGACCGTTTTGTGCGGACAATTAAGCGATTTGAAAGATCAATATGAAGTATTGCGGCAAAATCCTGTTACCTTGGTGGTAGCCGATCGGTTTCCATTTTTTTACCTCGCTCACGAATACGGACTTTCCTACGTAGCGGCTTTTGACGGATGCACGTCCAACACCGAGGCGGATCTTGCCACGGTTTATCAATTGACGCAGGCGGCAAAACAAAGCCGCTCCCACATGGTGTTGTGCACCGAATTTTCCGATCGTGTGTTGGCAAATACCGTTGCCGAGGCTTCGGACGGTAAAGTGGGTATGTGGCATTCATGCCATAACGTTACCCGTGAGGAATGGGATGCGAAGGTTACTTACGTGGCATTGATGCAAAATACTGTGATGGTATTAAAGGAGGCGTTGGGGCTGTGAATTTGATTGAATGTACCAA
>JAFYMD010000124.1 GCA_017556785.1 Clostridia bacterium
AATGGACGCGGTAGGGCCGTTTTTCTCTCTCCCTTGGCAAGGGCCGGAGCCGTCCCCCAAGGGGACTCCCGCCTTGCGACCGTCGGGCGTGGCAGAAGTTACACTGCCGAATTGTTCGTGCTTCACCCAGCAAAACACACTGGGAATCAGGTTGCCGTTTTGGTGCATGCCTTGGTGCTTTTTACACGCTTCGATAATGTGCCCCGTAATTTGCCCGTAATAATCGTCAATTTCGTCGATATCGTTGCCGTATTTGGGAATGGTGTTGGCAATCCGCAACCGCAACACTTCGTTGTCGGCAAAATCGGCATCTACGATTTTTTTGAACTGTTGCAAGGTCAATTCCTTACGGTCATACACCAATTCTTTAATGGCATACAGCGAATCCACCAAATTGGCCATACCCACAAAGCTGGGCATAATCCAGTTATAAGTGGCGCCACCTCGTTCAATGTCCAATCCTTTGGCAAGGCAATCGTTTACCAAGCAAGACAACAGCGGATTCATGGCTTTTTCGGCTCGCATGGCGCGCAACACATTTTGATGCTTGCAGTTTTGGTCAATGAGAGTATCCAATCGAGCATAAAGACCGTTCCACAAATCGTCAAAGGTTTTATGGTCGGTTTCCATTTCGTCCAGTAACACCTGCGCCAAGTTGGTATAGGGACTTGCCACCCACACGTTGGAAGCCGCCACGGGAGTGATTTCCACACAGGTGCTGTGGATATAATGGCAAGCCTGATGTGGCGGTACTCTGTAAGAAAGCAATCCTTTGGTGATAATATCATCTCCGAAAATCGCCGGATGGGAGCACCCGTGAGAAAGGATTTCACAAGCTTTTTCTACGTATTTTTCGTCCATCCCTTGGGTATAACAAAGACCCACGGCAGGGTAAACCAAACGAATGTCGTCCACCACCTGCATACACATCTCGGTCAGGTCATTGGCAACAATATTGCCCTTTTGGTCATGGCCGCCCACCATGTACCCGCAAGAAACACCGCTGGGTACCCGTTCGTTAATTTGAATACCAAGACAATCCAGCAACAGTTGGGCTTCCTCTTTGGTCATGGTTCCGTTTTGCAAATCCTTTTCATAAAAAGGAAGCAAATAGCGGTCGGGATGCCCCAATTGAAACTGTTGAATACAAGGTCGATAGGGGTTTGCCGACAAACAATGGGTAATGAAGTTAACCGATTGCACCGCCTCGTAAAAAGTTTCGGCAGGATTGGCGGGCACCTTTCGGCAAGCGGCGGCAATTTGTAACAGTTCGCCTTTTCGAACGGAGTCGGCGGTTTCGGCCGCTTGTTGTTCGGCTAACTTTGCATAATTTTCGGCATGACAAATGACCCCTTGCAGACAACGCTGACAAGCTTTGTAAAACGGAATTTGTTCGGGTTGGCAACCGGCCAAATACCCGTCAATTTTGGCAAGGATTCCGTTCAGCCCCTCATTTAGCACCAAATCGTAATCAATGGCCATATGGGAATCTTGTCCCCATCGGGTGTGGAACACAATATCGTTCATGACCGATTCGTATTTTTCACACCACTCGACCCGTTGTACATCGGTCAAAGGGGTGCATTGTTTGCCCACGATCAGTTCGTCGGGCGAAATCACCGGAGTAATGGAACCCATAGCATGATAAAATGCTTCGGCATAACGATTTTCCATGCATTCGTCGGGCGATTCCACATAAGTTTTATAAAAATAATAAAAAAACTCCTCTTTGTTTAAACTGCTGTGAATCGCTTTTTGCCGTAATCGCTTGACCCGTTCCAAGATACCGCCTCATTTCCGCTCGGTTTGTTTCGTTTATTATGACACAAATCCAACGATTTTGCAATATGAATCCGAAATGAGACCCCGTTTTTTTATATTTTTCGCATTTTCTCTTTACGGATCGTAAATTTATGGTATACTGTTAGCAGGCTTTTTTGCGGGCAGAAGAACCCTCCTCTATTTTTTCCATGGGTTCTTCTTTGGCCTTGCGATTCCAAAGCCCTTCCAACAACACCATTTGCACCATTACGTAGCAAATAAATATTCCTAACATTTTCATCATCCTTTCGGCTTTGTTGGGTTTAGTATAACCTCCGCTTTGTCCCAATAACGGGACTTTTGTCGCGGAGCATCACTCTATTTTACGGAGGCAATTATGGATTTAGAACAAGTAAAACAGCAAACCCTTACAGCGGTAACCGAACTGCTGGCAACCGCCAATTTGCAAAAAGGCGATATTTTGGTGGTGGGGTGCTCCTCCAGCGAGATTGTGGGGGGCGTCATCGGAAAAGATTCCAGCTACCATGCCGCCGTAGCGGTGGTAGAGGCATTGCTCCCCTTGTTGCAAGAAAAAGGGGTTTATTTGGCGGCACAATGTTGTGAACACCTGAACCGCGCCATTATTATTGAACGGCAAGCGGTACAAAAGGAGGACGTTGTCAGCGTAGTACCCAAGCCCAAGGCCGGCGGCTCTTTTGCTACAGCGGTGTATGAACGCCTGTCAAACCCCGTGGCGGTAGAAACCATTCGGGCAGACGCCGGCTTGGATATTGGTGATACCTTAATCGGTATGCACCTGCGAGCGGTCGCCGTTCCCTTACGTATTGCACAAACCACCATAGGCAATGCCCATGTAGTGTGTGCCACCACCCGTCCGAAATACATTGGCGGCCCACGGGCACAATATGAATAGTTGAAGAGGAAGATTATGATGAAGGTTATAAAAGCAAGCTGGTACATTCTTCTATGCATCTGCCTGATTGGCACGATGATGAGTTGCCAATCGGAAGAAAAGCCGGTCAACGGAGGATCGGTAGTCAGCACCGTTTCGCATCCCGCACCCGAATCAAGCAGTAGTTCTTCTAAGCCGGAAGAAGTTTCTCAACAAGAGGTTTCCCAAGAAAAGCCTGTCGAGTCGGTTGCTTCAAAAGAAGAAGTGTCCCAAGTCGCAGACACCATGCCAAAAGCCTATGCCGACCTGCTGAACATTTATATCGATGCCTTTCCGTGGGAGGGGTATATTCCCGAATTGGAAGATGCTTCTATGATGTATGTATATCACAACAGTTTGGACGAAGTTGGGTACTATCTGGTCGACGTAGACGGCAACGGCCAACAAGAGTTGTTTATTGGCAACGGGGAAGAAATTTACGATGCCTACACCTTGGTCAACGGCCGTGCGGTACACCTGTTTAACGGTGGTGAACGGTATCAATATTCTTACTGTTCCGACGGTAGCTTTTATTTTACCGGCTCAAACGGCGCCGCCAACTCCGAAACCGCCCGTTATACCCTTTCCGGCGACACTCTTGTCCTCAGCGAAATGGTCGTTTTTGATCACTTTTACGCAATAGAATTGGGACTAACCGAGTTAAACGGCCATTCCAATTCTTATTTTTCCACCAAAACAGGAGAAAAATCCGACTACGTCCCCATTGACGATGCCACCGCAACCGCAAAAGAGACCGCTTGGCGCAACAAGGTGATCACCCCGCCCTATCGACCCTTAAGCAGTTTTCGAACCCATTAACATAAACCCATCCCCGCTTGGCCTGTAAAAATCCAAGCGGGGATGTTTTTTGCCAACATTTTCTTGTCGCAAAGGGTTGACAAATAGCGAAAAAAGGTAGTATAATTGTTACAAGTTTGTAACTTTTTAAGATAAAGAGGTTGACTATGAAGCGTTTACTTTGCTCGCTAATTGCTATATGTTTGATTTTGAGTTTGTGGGTCGCCCCCGTGGCGCAAGCAGACGATTACGAATACCGAACCTGGTTACAATCCGACTCTCGTTGGGGAAGCATTTCCTTCAGTTCCACCGACACCATAAGCAAAACCGGGTGTGCTCTCACCTCCATTGCCAAATTGCTGGTACACAGTGGCGCTGCTCCTGCCGATACCAATCTGTTTAATCCGGGCATTTATTGCGAATGGCTCAAAGCCAACGGAGGTTTTTATTTGGACACCGGGTGGATCATTTGGTCCACCGCCGCAAACTACAGCCCCGATTTTTCTTACCACGGTGCTGTCACCTTTGACACCAATGCCTCGCAAGCCTCTAAAACCGCCACCATCGCCTCGTATATCAACGACGGTTATGTTGTGGTGGTTCAAGTGAAAAACGGCGGTCACTACGTAGCGGTAGACAAAGTGGAAAACGGTCGCGTATATATTATGGACTCTGCCGCCAATGGTCCCAAAGAATTGTTTGGTTATGCCAACAGCGGCGTTACCAAATTGCAGATCTATAAAGGACCTCACAACGGAACCGGCAACATCGGCGGTACCAACCCCTCTTATTTCGACACCACAATCGATCCGATCTCTCACAAGTACACCATTACCTCCGACAACGGCGTGAACCTGCGGGCAGGGATTGGCACTTCTTATGATATTTTAACCGCCATTCCCTACAACGCCACCATTACCGTAACCGAAATCAAAAACGGTTGGGGCAAAACCACCTACGACGGCGAGACCGGTTGGTGTACCTTGGACTATGCCAAAGCCGCCACCCCGTCGGTACGTGGTTTGCAAGTCACGCCCCCCACCAAAACCGATTATTTGATCGGTGAAACCCTTGCTCCCGCCGGCATGAAGGTTACGGTGCTGTATAGTGACGGTACCAGCAAAGTCATTACGTCGGGCTACACGGTCAGCGGATTGCCCGCACAAGCCGTAGGAACCCAAGACGTTTACGTTACCTACCAAGGCAAATCGGCCAAATTTACCGTTTCGGTTACCAAAAAAGAAGTCGTATATCAAATCGGTACTTACGTAATCACCTCTTCCGATGGTCTGAATCTGCGTGCCGCCGCCACAACCGACAGCTCTGTTTTGACCGCAATTGAAACCAACACCCGTGTAACCGTTACGTTGGTACAAGGCAACTGGGGAAAAATCACCTACGACGGCAAAACCGGTTGGATCTGTTTGGATTACACCAAACTGGTAGAGCAAGCCGCCACACCCACCGAGATTCGACTCACCCCCAAAAAAGCCTGTATTTTAACCGACACCACGTTAACCGCTAAGGATTTCACCGCTTTACTGGTGTATTCCGACGGTTCTACCGAGCCCTTGACCGAGTTCACCCTTACCTTGGGTGACGTCAAAGACGGCATGATAATCGCCACCGCTACCAACGGTACTCTGTCCGCCTCTGCCGACATAAAGGTGTTTGATTCTATCCCCATGGGGGACTGCGATTTTGACGGCAAGGTTGCCGCTCAAGATGCCTTGTCGGTGCTCAAGCAAGTGGTCGGAAAAGAAATGACCGGATTCTACAAAGAAGCCGCCGACGTAAACGGCGACGGTCAAATCTCTGCCTCCGACGCTTTGATGATCCTGCAAAAAGTGGTTGGCAAGATCCCCGCTTTCCCCACACCCGAGCAAGCCGCATAAATCAAGTCGTTTCAAGCCGTATTGTTTTTACAAACAATACGGCTTTTTTGCATATTTTTGTCAAAGCGGTAAACACTATTTTCGAGGTGACAACAATGAAAAAACTGCTTTGGCTTTTTGCGGGACTCGTCGCCGTTGTGTTGGCGATCGGCACTTGGCAAAATCGTCGACCAAGTCCTTCGGCGATCCTGACGACGGCAGGCGTGGCAGGGGTAACTTGTTTGGATGGATTGGCCTCCAAAATTCGTAAGCTCGCTCTGCTGAAAACCATCGCCGTCATAGTTTCGGTTACGGCAACCCAATGGTTTTGCCGCCGCAAACAACAGAATCTTTTGTCCTTATAATCGGTGTTAAACCAAACCGTCCTTTCATATACATGGTAACAACCACCATGGAAAGGACGGTTTTCATGTATACCATTCATCACATTTCCAAGCGAATACGGATCTTACTGCTTACAGCCATTTTGCTACTGGTTGCCTTGGTGATCATTGACGTGACCGGCTTGGGGCGAGATTCCTTGGCGGTAGCAGTCCCTTTGAAAGAAAACACCGATTTGGCTCGGGCAGAATTTTTGTCGCAATACGGCTGGCAAATTTCCACCGTACCCATTGAAGTGTGCGACCTGACCATTCCCCAAGAGTTTGACAAGGTGTACACCCAATACAACGACCTGCAATTGGCACAAGGATTTGATTTAACCGAATATCGGGGGAAAACGGTCAAACGATATACCTACCGCGTGCTTAATTACCCCCACGACATTACCGACGTGCGTGCCAATTTGTTGGTTTACGACCAAACCGTCATAGCAGGAGATATTTGCACCGCCGCTTTAGACGGATTTATGCACGGTTTGAATCAAAACGACAACGGAATCGCCCTGAAAACCTTTTACGAGGTGACCGAATCATGAAATGGCTTTTTGTCATTCCCTGCCTTTGGTTGTCGTTGGGGTGGTTTTGTTACGGCGTGCAAGCCGCACCCTTGCAAGAGCCCACCGTTTCGGCACAATCGGCGGTGGTAATAGACGGATTCACCGGCGAGGTGTTGTTTGAAAAAAACGCCGACCAACAACGCTCCATGGCTTCTACCACAAAAATCATGACCACCTTGCTGGCGTTGGAGCAAAACGACCCCAACCGAGAAATTGTTACCACCAAAGAAATGGTCACCGTAGAGGGGTCGGGCATGGGGTTGCTGGCAGGCGACCACGTTACCCTGCAAGGGTTATGCTATGGTATGATGCTTGCCTCAGGAAACGATGCCGCCAACACGGTTGCTTTGAGTTTGAGCAATTCCTTTGAAGAATTTGCCGAAAAAATGAATCAAAAAGCCAAACAAATCGGTATGCGAAACACCCGATTTGTCACCCCGTCGGGGTTAGACGCCGACGGACATTACTCCACCGCTTACGACATGGCAACTTTAATGCAATATGCCCTAAACAATCCCGACTTTTGTAAAATTTCCCAAACCGTTTCCACACGGGTCACTTACGGCAATCCCCCTTATGAGCGCAAGCTGACCAATCATCATCGGTTGCTGAAGGAATACGACGGTTGTTTGGGCGGCAAAACGGGATTTACCAAAAAATCGGGACGTTGTTTGGTCACCGCCGCCCGTCGCAACGGCGCTACCTTAATTTGCGTTACCCTGTCTGCCCCCGACGATTGGAATGACCACAAATCCCTGTTGGATTACGGCTTTGCCCAAATGGAATCGGTCACCATTTCCCCTCGCGCCTTTGACCTGCCCGTGGTGGGCGGAACTGTGCCAAAAATTCCGGTAACCTACCAAGCCTTGCAGGTGTCCATTCCCTCGGCACACCGAAGCAAATTGTCGGTGCAAACCCAAATTGCTCCTTTTTTATATGCTCCCATTGAAGCTGACGAAACGGTGGGAATTCAAGGTGTGTTTTTCGACGGAAGACTGTTGATGTCTACCCCCATTACCGCAGTTGACTCGGCAAAACAATTGCCACCCGCCCCTTCTTTTTGGGAACAATTTTGGCAAAATCTGTGCCGATGGCTATTGCCCTAAACTTTTTATAAAAAACTGTTTACAAATCGCCTCTTTTTCGGTACAATAATATGGTTAGTAATTGTTCAAAGAGGTTGTTGCATGTTTACCATTTTAACCAAAACACAATTAAACCCTACCGTAACCCGTATTGAGGTGTCGGCTCCCCGCATTGCCGCCAAGGCGCAACCGGGGCAGTTTGTTATTTTGCGTGTAGACCAAAACGGCGAGCGTATTCCCTTAACCATTGCCGACTATAACCCCACCGCAGGCACCATTACCTTGATTTTTCAGGTAGTGGGTACCACCACCCAAAAGCTTAACGCTTTGCAAGCAGGGGACTGTTTGCATGACTTAGTGGGCCCTTTGGGGCGTGCCACCGAAACCGACGGTTTGCAAAAAGTGGCGGTCATTGGCGGGGGTGTTGGGTGTGCCATTGCTTACCCTGTTGCCAAAAAATTGCATGAGCAAGGGTGCGAAGTACACACGGTAGTTGGCTTTCGCAACCGTGACCTTGTTATATTGGAAAATGAGTTTCGGGCAGTTTCTCACCAATACCATATGATGACCGACGACGGCTCGGCAGGGCAAAAAGGGCTGGTTACCAACGCATTGCAAACCTTGATTGAATCGGGCGAGCAATACGACCGCGTAATTGCCATAGGGCCTTTGGTTATGATGAAATTTGTCTGCGCTCTTACCAAGCAATACAACCTCAAAACCATTGTCAGCATGAACCCCATCATGATCGACGGCACGGGAATGTGCGGCGGTTGTCGCTTAACCGTTGGCGGCGAAACCAAATTTGCCTGTGTTGACGGCCCCGAATTTGACGGGCATTTGGTAGATTTTGACCAAGCCATTGCCCGCAGTACCATGTACAAACAACCCGAACAATCTCACGATTGCAATTTATTAAAGGGGGCACGGTAACATGGCAAATATGTCTCCCAAAAAACAACCCATGCCCCACCAAGACCCGTTGGTACGCAATCAGAATTTTGACGAAGTAGCGTTGGGCTACACCGCCGAAATGGCGAAAGAAGAAGCCTTGCGTTGTTTGGACTGCCGTCACAAGCCTTGTGTGGACGGGTGTCCCGTACGCATTGATATTCCTCGATTCATTAAGCAAATTCGCGAAGGTGACGAAGAACGCGCCTATCGCATCCTTTCTCTTTCCACCTCGTTGCCCGCCATTTGCGGGCGAGTGTGCCCCCAAGAAACCCAATGTGAACAACGTTGTGTGCGGGGATTAAAAGGCGAGCCGGTTGCCATTGGTCGATTGGAGCGGTACGTAGCCGACCGCCACAACGACCACGCCAAGATCTGGCCTGCTCCCATCCCCTCAAACGGTCACAAAGTAGCCATAGTTGGTTCGGGACCGTCGGGACTTTCTTGTGCGGGAGATTTGGCTCGCATGGGGTACGACGTAACCATTTTCGAAGCCTTGCACGTAGCAGGCGGGGTTTTGGTGTACGGCATTCCCGAATTCCGATTGCCCAAAACCATAGTGGAAAAAGAGATCAAAGGTC
>JAFYMD010000125.1 GCA_017556785.1 Clostridia bacterium
CGTTCTTCTATGGTAAGATGTTTGTAGTTCATACGAATCTCCTCTCGTGGTTTATTGTGTGGTAACTTTATTCTACCAGAGATTCGTATGAACTTCTATTTTATTTTCATAAAGTGTTGCACTTGATAGTATAACTCACCTCACAAAAAACAACCACCCGCTCGTGAGAGCGGGTGGTTTTATTATTCCAAATCGCAACCATTTATGCGTGCTTTTTATTTTGCCATTTGTAAAACAACAGGTACAGCCCAACCATAGCCAAGGAAAAGCCGAGTACAATCATCGCCATAACGACAGGCGACACTTGTTGATCGAAAAAATATACGTTGCAGTCCATCATATCCTTGATCAACGTGGTTCCTTCTTTGGGAAGGCCTGCCCGCTCCATGGCATCAAGGCTACCTTGCATGGTGTGGTTTTTCAGCAATGCCGTACCGTAGGTGCCGGGTAAAAAGGACAAAACCTTTTGCAAACCGGGTGCAAAGGAGGAAATGGGCATATACGCACCGCAAATAAATCCGTAGCAGGCGCTGACGATACTTCCCACCGCTGAAATTTGTCCTTGGCTGTTTAAAAAGAAGTTGACCACGCCGGACAAAGCAGTACCAAACAAGGTCATGAGCACCACGTCCGCCAAAACACAGATCACGTCACCCACGGACAAAAACCATCCGCTCATTGCCAAATAACCAAACCCCAAGGCAGTTGCCACCAAGCAGATCAGTAAGGTAACCAAATAGGTGGACAAATAGTACCCCAATGCCAGCGTAGCAGGAGATACCGGCGACAAAGTAATGTCCTTTCTTGCGCCGGACACTTTATCTTGTACCATAATCATGTTGGAGCAAAATGCCACCGTTACGGTACACACCGCCAGCAAAGAAGCCAGCAATTGCCCTCCGGCACAGCCATTTAATATCTCATCGCTCAAGGTCACCCCAAAAGAAGCGGTCATGTCGACAAAACTGTCTTTATACACGTTTCCCAAAAAGGTCACGTACAACACCATCAGAATCATGGGTGTGATCATAGCGGTAAAAAAAGTGCCTTTATCTTTGACAAACAACCGTGTATTGCGTTTGATCAACGCCTGTAACGCCGTCATGCTTGTTCCCCTCCTGTCAATTGTTTACCGGTAACCGCCAAAAATACGTCGTCCATTTTTCCCTTGGTGATTTCATAATCACAAAACAGATCGGGATACGTTACGATCAATCGGGTCGCGGTTACCGTATCAGGTACCGAAAGCACACATCCTTCGGCGGTGGTTCTATAAGGAACCCCCATGCTTTTTACCTGTTCTGCCGTTACACCATACAAGGTGATCGTGTCATCGGTATAGGTGTTTTTCAGGTCTAAAGGAGTGCCCTCTGCCACCACTTTTCCTTGGTCCAAAATTACCACGTAGTCGGTGTCAGCCGCTTCTTCCATATAATGGGTGGTTAACAAAACCGTCATGCCTCGGCTTTGCCGTAACTGTTCTACCGCCTGCCATAACAGCCGTCTGGTTTGCGGATCCAAACCGGTGGTGGGCTCGTCTAAAATCAAAATCTCGGGTTCATGCAACAATCCGCGAGCAATGTCAACCCGTCGCCGTTGTCCGCCCGACAGTTTTCCTACCTTGCGATTTAACAAATCCCCGAAATCCAACAAGGTGCTCAACTCGGTCAACCGTTGTTCAAACGCTTGACCAACCAAGCCGTACAGCGCCGCCCGTGTTTGCAGGTTTTCCCGCACGGTCAAGGGAGCATCTAACACCGATTGCTGAAACACGACCCCCAATTTTACCTTGGCAAGGTCTTTTTGCGTGTCCATGTCCAATCCGTCTATCCATACCTTGCCGCTATCTTTTGGCAATTGTCCGCACAAGATGGAAATGGTGGTGGATTTACCCGCACCATTCACTCCCAAAAAAGCAAACAATTGTCCCTTTTTCACCCGAAAGCTCAGATCTTGTACCGCCTGAACGTCGCCAAATCGCTTGTGTAATGCTTGTATTTCGATTGCGTAATTCATTGGAGCGCCTCTCTTTATATGTGATATCAAAATGATATCACCCTTTGTAAGAATTGTCAAGTATTTTTTGCATTGCCAAATCCAAGCAACTGTGTTATAATAACCAATAGGTGATAAAATATGACTATCAAACAAAAACTGGAAAACTACTGGTATCATTATAAATGGCACACCATTTTGGGTGTGTTTATTGCCTTCACTTTGGTGGTGGGCATTACCCAATGCTCTACCGTACAGCCCTATGACCAAAACTGCGTGCTGTATTGCAACCGTGTGGTACATGACAACGGTGTATTGGCGTTGGAGCAAGAGTTAACCAAACGAATCGGGGATCATGACAAAAACGGAGAAACCCGGTTCGAAGTTACCAACGTTTCCTATAACAACGCGCAAAACACCGCAATCTCCAACTCGCAAAAGTTGTTGCAGTTGGCATCTTCTTCCGACTATGTTTTGTACGTGGTAGATGAACACGGGTATGAGTATTTAATGGGCAATGGTATGTTCCGCACCTGCGACTTTTTGCCCGACAAAGATCACACCGCTTGGAACTGGAACGGGAGCGTACTGCAACAATCGTTGCAACAATACAACCTGCCCAAAGATTTGTATTTTTGCATTCGTGTAATCGAAGACCCCGACCAACAAAATGACCCCGCCGTACAAAAACGAGTGGAACAAGCCAAGCAGTTGATTCAAAAACTGATTGCCGAAGGGCTTGCCCCCACCACCCAATCGCCCACCGATGTAAAATAAAAACCAAATCTTTACCGCCCTGTATTGTTATGACACAGGGCGGTTGTATTTATTATGGTATGGATAAAATTTGTCAAAAACAAGAGGTTTTGCCACCACCTCTTAGGGGTAGGGCAAAAAATAGTTGCATTTTTGACCAATTCGTGGTAAAATATAAAAGTTGTCGCCGCTTTTGGCGCATCCATTTTATTCCATTCAACGATTAGACCCCAAAGTAATGAATCCTCTACAGAAAGGTTTATTCTATGAAACATTCTACACGAATCCTGGCATTTATGCTATGTATTTTGGCCTGCTCGCCGATCGCTTGTGCCTTTATGGGAGAAGCACCTTCTGCCACCACGGCAACCCAAACCGTTACCGACGCACCCGCCTCTCCCACGCAGGTCACGGTACAAACCATAACCGACGTGAAAGAAGAAGCCCCTGCTCCCCCACATCCTGTACAGCAAGAAGAAGAAGAGGTGGCAGAACCCATGGGTAAGCCTGCCCCCACGGTAAACTCAGCGGTGGAATTCCCCCAAAGCAAGGGGATTATTACCACCGATATGATCGATGCCATTTGCCAAAAATACCATCTCACCCCCGGCAACTATTGGACCATTTACGAACCGTCCAGCGGACTAGCCTCGTTCAGCGGACGGTACAACTGCTGTTCGGATCAAATGATGACCGTAACCGACGATTTGGTAGGTGGCGGCAATCCCGTACAAGACAACAATTACTACAAAAGTTACAACTACATGAACCAATACGAATGTCATGGATTTGCCTGCTACGTAATGGCTCAAGTGGTGACCCATTTGGTCGGCAAGCCTATGGATGCCGTCCCCCGCACCGGCAACCACGACGGTTGGGTAAAATATTTGCCCGATCAAATCACCGATTTGCGCGTCGGCGATATTTTCCGTGTGGAAGGCGGCGGTGCACAGCATACCGCGGTGGTATATCGCATTGACCAAAACGGTCGCGCTTGGTTTTTGGAATCGGGCGGCGGCAATGCCTGCGCCATTCGATTGGGAGTCGGCTTCAACCATTGCGAAGATTATGACACCTTGGAAAAAATCCGTGATCGGTACTGTATTGAATACCTGTACCGTTACGTAGGGCAATAACACAACAAAAAGGTCAAGGAAGAAAAAACTTCCTTGACCTTTTTCTTTTATTCTTCTTCAAACAAATGCAAAGGCAACACGTCCCGAAACACCGCCGTATGTACCGGTGTAATCCGTCGATCTTCGTGCATACTGCCGAAAAACCAATGGGAAAATTCGCACTCGCGATTAAGCTGTTCAAAATAGCCGTTTAGCCGATTGATTCGGTCGGTTTCTCCATGGCGCAACAGCATGGACGATTTGACAAGGGACGGCGGCTCATGAGTAATGATATAGTCGACCTTACAGCCCGCTTCATCAATATTTTCGGCACCTTCGGACATTTCTTCCGGCGAAGGCAACTCTTCTCGCCACCAAGATTCATGCTCGGTACGCATGTCTCGGTCGGGACTTTCCCCACCCCCAAAGGTGAAAAAGGTTTTCCCTTCTATGGTGAAAATCTGCCCTCGCATTAGGTGGAACAAATTTCCGCTGACACGATGTACCCGCCCACCGTTCCACACGGTCATGCGGCAATCGTTGAGCAGATCGTAGTTTTCGTGGGTACCGTCCACAAATGCTACGGTGTATTTACGATTCCCCAACG
Source organism: Clostridia bacterium (assembly GCA_017556785.1). Classification (GTDB taxonomy): domain Bacteria; phylum Bacillota; class Clostridia; order Oscillospirales; family Acutalibacteraceae; genus UMGS1484. The sequence goes on from JAFYMD010000125.1 coordinate 4,474, forward strand.
ATTCCAACAACTTTCTTTCCCGAGGGCTGTCATCCCACACAAAACCAAAGTCACCGCAAATAATCAGGGTATCTCCTTCTTTTAACTTCCGTAGGTTTTTTTCATACAGTCGTTGTTCATCGCCATGCATATCGCCGGTAATGTAGATCATAAAAAATTCCTCACTTATTACCAAATAACTCTTTTCATTTGTAAAAAAAGATGATATACTAAATATAATTAATTGAATTATAACATATCCAGAGGGATTTTACCATGAAAAAATACAAAATTTCTATAATTTTATGTTTTTTGGTAGTTTTTGCTACCCTATTCACCCCCACGGCATCGGCTTACACCCCTCCCCCGGAGGTAGAAGTCCATGCAGGTTCGGTTTACATGGTGAATTTAGAAACCAATACGGTGGTTTACCAAAAAAATGCCACCGCCTCTATTTATCCTGCCTCGGTCACCAAACTCATGACCGCTTTGGTCGCGTTGGAGCAAACCCCTGACCTGACCAAAACCATAACGGTGTACGACGATGTGGTGGACGATTTATGGAACACCGGCGCGGCTTCGGCTTGGCTGAAACCGGGCGAACAGGTCACCATGGAGCAGTTGCTGAATCTGTTGCTGATTCCCTCGGCTTGTGATGCCGCCAACGTAATCGCCATAGAAGTGTCCGGCTCGGTAGAAGGATTTGTGGCATTGATGAACCAAAAAGCCGCGCAACTGGGAATGAAAAACACCGTCTACGTCAATCCCCACGGATTACATGACGACCGTCAGGTCACCACCGCCTATGATCTGTATTTGTTGGCAAAAGAGATCATACAGCACCCCGAACTGACCAAGATCTGTTCCACCGTAACCTATACCTTGCCCAAAACCAACATGAGCGACGAGCGCACCTACACCACCACCAATTACATGATCAATCCCTCGTCCAGTTGGTACTACAAACGGGTACAAGGACTCAAGACCGGCTATACCGATGCCGCAGGCCGAAACCTGGTTTCCCTTGCCGAAAAAGACGGTCAACGGTACTTGTCGGTCGTTATGAACTGCCCTGCCGAAAAGCTTAACGGCTACGACGTACACAAAGAATTCGATACCACCTACGATCTGTTGTACTGGGCATTTACCGAGTTGGAATACAAAAACGTGATCAATACCACCCAACCGGTGGAAGAAATCAAGGTCACTTTGTGCGACGAAACCGATTACGTCAAATTGGTTCCCGAAAAAGAATTTTTCGCCATGGTACCCAAACAGTCGCAAGACAACGTCATTTTGGTTCCTCACGTTACCGCCACCACCTTAGAAGCTCCCATTGAAAAGGGCGCTGTTCTGGGTACTGCCACCGTCATGTGTGCGGGGGAAGAAATCGGAACGGTCAATTTGGTGGCCCAAACCGCTTGCGAACGAGACACCGGTTCTTATTTATGGGATCGCACCAAAAAGGGTGTTATGGCGGTGTTGTCCTCCCCCTGGTTTTACGTGCCGGTGCTTCTGTTGCTTTCCGCAATTATCGTCCTTGTGGTATGGAACATACGAGTCAACCAACGGCGGCGGCGACTGTGGCAATCGAAAGTAAGAAAAAACAACGACGACCGATAACTGATACCAAAAATCATATAAAAAAGTAAGGTGTGAGCCGATGGCCCACACCTTGCTTTTTTCATTTCTCTTAAAACCGATTTTTCCTTACAGAATGCTGTCCTTACCAACGACCTTTTTCAGAATTTCCAAAGCGTCGTCGGCGCCAATCTTACCGTCTCGGTTCACGTCGGCAACCATTTTCTTGTCGGCGGTGGCAGGTGATTTCCCAACCACCATCTTCAGAACCTCCAACGCGTCGTCCGCGCCAATCTTACCGTCGTCGGTCAGGTCGCCTAACCTTCCCTGTTCAAGGAAAATCTTTTCATGATACCCTACAAAAGAAAAATCATAACCGATGATCACGCCATCGTTTTCTTCGGTATCAATTGTGTAATAGCCAATGCCCAATTCGGTTGAGGCATACCCGTGAGTGCCCCCATTGGGATAGGTCTCGGACACCAAACTGTTCAAGGTTACCGTTTTTTGCGTTTCGTCTTCATAGAGCAACTGCAAAACGGTGCCGTCTATATCCGGGTTAAATTGAACTACGGTTATGTCTTCTATTTTGGCGTCATAGTCAAATTGGAAGCCGGTATAGGCTGCCATCTTATCCAAGCACCAAACTTCATAATACTCTTTGTTGGCATCGTAATCGTACGCGTATTTCACGTACGCATCCCATTCCCCTACTTTAAAGCTGCAAATGTGTTCCATTTCATAGGTAATGGTTTGCTCGTTTAGCGTTACGGTTTCGCTGGAACCGTCGGTAAAGGTGACACACACTTGCATGCCATCCACAAACGGATAGAAAGTACCCTCATATTCCAAACGAGAGGCATCTTGGATGATCTCTACTTTTTCAATGGGAGAAGCCAGCACGTCCAACGGATATTCGATCGCATACCCTTTATAATACAAAGTAGCCGTTGCCTTACCGGGCTCGGTAACCACAACCTCATGTATTTCATAGGGATACCCGTCAATGGTCCCTTCGTCCATATCAATATCGTCCCCATGGTAGGTTACGGTAGAACCGTCTTGCAAGGTAGCAGTAAAAGACAAACCGGTTAAATCCCCGGGATAAAAACAGTACTTCTCATCTTCCATATATCCATACAATTCGGCACCGAAATAATATTGACGAGAAGGAGCGGAATTTACTGTTACCTCGGTAAAAGGACAGGGTAAAATATGAACCGAAACGATCGTGTTTACCCCCAAACAGAAAACTTCGATTTGATTGTCTGTGCCAAGCACCCAATGGGTTCCCGCTTGATCGGCGAAGTAATCGATATAACCACGTTCTAATTGGTCATTGATCTCATCAAGTGTGCCGGTAATTTCGGTACCATCGTGAAAAGCAACGGTAAAAATAGCTTCATAGAGGAAACCGACACTGTAGTAATAGTAATCCCCTTCTATCCACCCGTTGGTATTCTCGATCAATTCAATGGGGTCACCATGATACGTAACGGATTTTACAGGAGAAGGAATGATTTCCAACGAATAAACGAACTTTGCCTCATCACAGGTAAATACCGCTTCACAGGCATCCTCTTCTATGATTTTCTCACACGAAACCGTGTAAACGTGATGTATGGCCGAATCGCCCTCATCCAGCCGCCACTCATCATACGACCAAACCACGGTGCTGCCGTCATCCAAATGCAGGTTTAATTCCAACCCGCTTAAATCAAAGGTATCTTCTTCATACCCTTCAATCACATTGGGATAATTGGCCGGTGTTTTCAGCGAAATGGATTGCACGGAGTTGGTTTTATAAACCTCAACCGATAACTGTTCCCCTTTATCGCTATAGCTATTCACACAAAAGGAATAGGATTCCCCTTTTTTCATATATATACGCAGCAAGAAATTATACCCACTACCGCCATCGTCATCCGAACCGATTTGGTTGCCGTTAACGTCATAGGCACTTATACGAGGGTCATTCCCATTTTCGGAAGACACGACATACCAGCCATCTTCTTCCGGAACGAAAGAAAAGATTGCCGTTCCCCCGGGCGTAATATCCGCTTCGGTTGCCTCTTTGGTAGACAGGACAAGGGGAGCCGCAACCGTTACTTCGTACGTAATATCGAACCCCAAATACGTTAAGGTAACCATAACCTTACCGGGTTGGGTCAGGGTAACGCGTTCGATATCATACTCGTTTCCGTCGATGGTTTGATTTCCCATCATAATATCATCGTCATCGTAAGTTACGGTAGTACCGTCCTTCATGGTGGCGGTAAAGGACAAGCCGTTCAAATTTTTCGGAATGAAATAATACGCACCATCTTCCATATACCCATTGCTCACATCACCAAAGTAATATTTGCAAGTAGGTGCCGAATGCACCACAACATTTTCAATGGGAGTCGTCACCACGTGAACCGGAATGGTAGTGGTAACGTTTAAATACAAAACCTTAAGCTCATTGTCGGTACCCAACACCCAAGGAACATTCGATTGATTGGAATCATAATAAATCCTGCCATACTCCAATTGTTCATCCAGTTCTTGCTCGGTACCGGTCACGCTGGTACCGTCGTTAAAAGCAATGGTAAAGGTAGCATCACTCGGTACTTCGTAATCATAAATGAAATGCTCTTCTTGATACCCACCGCTATTCTCCAACAACACAATGGGAGCACCGTTATAGGTAATGGATTTCACCGGAGAGGGGATCCGTTCTAACGGGTAGAAATATTCCGCACCGTCGCAAGAAAATAAGACACAAAACTCTCCGTCGGCATTAAACATAGTGTCATTATGAATATCACACTCGAAATACTCCGAATTCTCACCGTACTTCCACTTATCATATGACCAAAGAACCGTGCTGTCGTCAGTAAAGGTCACGGTCAGCTCCAGCCCGCTCAAATCAAGCGTTTCATATTCGTACCCTTCGATTACGGTGGAACGGTCTGCTTTCTGTTTCAGTTCGATCGTTTGCACCTCGCGAGCGGTACAAACCCCAATCGTACAGGTTTCCCCTTCCTCATTCAAAGAGTGTACCTCCACCAAATAGGTTTCACCTTTGCGGAAAATCCCTTTTACATAAAAATTGTAGCCTTCCCCGCTGTCATCATCGTGCCATGCTTCATTCCCTTCGGAATCCAAAATCGTGACACAAGGATCGTAACCGTCTTGGGAATAAATGGCATAACAGCCATCCTCCTCCGGTGTGAAGGTAAAGGTCAACTTTTCACCATTGGCAGGCAACGCAACAGTCATCAAACTGTCTAACGTTAAAGCGGTCGTTTCTGCCACGGCAGTCAAACCGCCGACAGGCAACAACCCAATCAGCAACAGCAAGCTCACCGTGAAACTGATAGCGCGTGTCAAAAAAACTTTTTTTGTCATAGTAACTCCTCCTTTTGGCTTCAAACATAATGCACCTTTGCTATATTCATCATATCACATCGAATCATACCGTGCAAGTAATTATTTCTCGCAGACCGTCGCCAGCAGATCCCCCAACGCCTTTGCCATAGAAGCAAAGCCAAGGTCGGTGGGATGACATCCGTCTACCGTCCCCTCATCCCCTGCCATTGCCGTTAATTCGTCGTCGGTCAACAGGTAAACGTTGGTGTCTCCTTCTGCCCGAGCGATTTCATAAATTGCCGTTACCTCTTGCTTGCGTTCTTGCTCTTCCTCGGTCAGAAACCGTTTGGGACGATTCATAAGTATAATGGGAATGTAAGGGTGCGTCTTTCGTACGGCACGGTACATTTTTTCTCCCGTTTCCCGCAAATGCCGTGCATTGGGAGAATTGTGATCATAGTCTTGCACAAACACACTCATGGGCAAGTCTCGCAAATAGTCGATCATCTCATCCTCACCGTGAGCAGATCCCGAAAACCCAAGGTTTACATAATCCAAATCGAAGCGGCGGCAAATATGCCCTTGGTAGCAAGTCCCCGGACGAGAAGCACAGCCGCCTTGGGTAATGGAAGAACCGTAATACACCATTGGCAGGTCGTTTTTGTATTCCTCCCCCGCCAACAAAACCGCATCTTCATCGATCCCGATCAGCAATTCCTTTACGTCGCTGTACAAAGGAAAGTTGATGGTCAGATCTCGCAGTTCCTTGGCACCGACACTCACCATACATTCATACTCGGTGGTCAGGTCATAGGGTGGAACAAAGGTAGCGATAAAACGATAGCCTGTGTTTTCTTTTTCATACATGTCAAATCCCGCCACGCCCGAAAGCGCACAATGAGGGAATTTGTAAATATGATCCATGGTAGCCACAAGGCAAACCCGTGTGGAATCGGTGCGAAAACGAACCCGTCCGCCTGCGGTATTGGCATGCA
>JAFYMD010000126.1 GCA_017556785.1 Clostridia bacterium
CCCTCCTTTTTTCAAAAAAACTTGTATTTATACTATTAGTATATTATAATATGAAAAAGATTATTTGTAAAGGGGAACTTTTTTCCATGAAAACTTACCTTATCCACCTGATTCGTCACGGAAGAGAAAGTGCCGAAGGGGTGGTGCGCTACATCGGCCGCACCGATCTGCCCCTCACCGCCAAAGGGCGGCAAGAATTGACCGATATGGTAGCGGAAGAACCCTTCCCTCCCGTGCAGGCGGTGTACACAAGTCCCCTGCTTCGTTGTCGGCAAACGGTGGAAATTTTATACCCCGAACACACCCCCGTTGTGGAGCAAGGCTTGACCGAATGTGATTTCGGTGAATTTGAGGACAAAACCCCGCAAGAGCTGAAGGATGACCCCCGCTATACCGAATGGTTGTCAGGCGGAACCCCTCCCGGTGGCGAAACGGGAGAACGGTTTTTCAAACGTAGTGTGGTAGCCTTTGCCAAGATCGTGGAGCAAGCCATGAAAGAAGGCACCCCCGACGTGGCGGTGTGCTGTCACGGCGGTTCCATTATGGCAATTTTGGCGCAATGCGGCATTCCCGAACGCACCCCCAGCGATTGGTTTTGCGCCCCGGGCCACGGATACACCCTGCGTGTCACCCCCGGTATATGGATGCGTGGCTACAAAGCCGAAGTGATCGCACGGTTTTAGTATTGCCGAGCCTATACGATTTATGAGCGGTGAAACACCCGCAGTTAGGATCTCCTTGATATATTTTTGTTGGGTTGGCCAACCTCAACTACCAATATATCAAGGAGGTTTTATTCTGTCCGTCGCAAACGCTTTTCCCACCGGCATAGCCGGTAGTTGTTCTACGAAAAAAACCGAGGAGATGGTCTCCTCGGCCGTAATGTTTTTGATTTGTTCCCTATAATGGCTGGATTACCATTCTTGCTTGGGGATTGATAAAGCGCATTTAATCAATCGCAAAATCATATTCTTCGGTGGTTTTCTGTTGCCAACCCCCTTTTCCGTCTTCTAAAAGAAGTGCCACAAACACCTCTGAGGTAACGTGGATCTTGTTCACATTTTCGGAAAAATCAGGCAACTCAACAACATACACTTTTTCAATTGCATCATAAGTAACAAGCGAATTCTGTCTGTCATGCAAGACAACATGCAACGTTCCTTCCTCAAAGGTCATACCCTCAACCAAAATGGTGCGCGATGATGAAGTGGAATGCAGATAATACAGCAACAAGGCATTACCGGATTCAAAATAGCTTTTTGAATATTGTTCAAGAACTATTGATCTTTGGTATCCATTGTCAAAAAAGCAAAGGCGCTGACTGTCCAATAAGTCTACCAATTCCTGATACGTACGGCACAAAACAGCAAAAGCGCCCATTTCGCGATTGGCATTTCTAAGATACGAACCGTCATTATACGACATGTGTTGATCAAACGAAACTGTTTTCGGTTGTGCCGCAGGGGGAGAAACTTCCGTTTGCGGTTCCGATTGAGTCGGTGGCGGTTCCGATTGAGTCGGCTGCGGTGTCGATTGAGTCGGCTGCGGTGTCGATTGAGTCGGCTGCGGTGCCGAAACATCCTCTTTTGACGACACCGTCGATGTCAATTCTGCCTTGCTTGTTTTTGAGGAATCCACAGGAGTTACATCGGTAGACGTAACTGTCTGACTGTTGCAACCGGTAAAGCAACTAAGCAGCAATACCAAGCAACATAATAACAAGATACTTTTTTTCATGGTTTCACTCCTATTCTTTCTTCTAAATACGATTTGTTTTTCGATTTGCATTGGTATCAACTCCTTTTGTATGGTATGTTTATTATAACACAATGTTTAATCTGTGTCAATGCATCGGGCGCGAACGATGCGTTTTTGGACCTGAATAGTAGGATTTTGGCGTTATGTAAACCCGCTTGTTGGTGATTCATCGAATCCATTCTATTGATTAAACGAGCGAACAGCGAAATTTACTCACCATAATAAGAATTTTTTTGAATTCATTTGTGAAAAAAACGGATTGCCGCGGCGGCACCTGCGAGGACCGCCGCCTCGCAATGACAAACCCGGGTGGTTTTGTCGGCATTCCTGTCATGTAGTTAAAAGTCAAAACCAATGATTTTCGGTATGACACAAACACCGCCGCAGGAGATCCTGCGGCGGTGTTTGTGTAAAAACTTTTTTGACAAACTGTCAGACTGTATCATATATCAAGCTCAACAGGCGGTATCATTTCACATCCCTTGGTCACCACAAACCGTACCGCGTCGGGTACCATTTGAAAGGTGATCTCTTGGGCGTAAAACACTTCACCGTCTAAATTGTAGACCGTGGGTTTTTGGGAGCACACGGTCATGGTCTTGCCTCTGCCGTATTGGCAAATGGGCAATCCCACGTGTTTGCCTTTGGAATACTTTTTCAGCAACGACAAAATGCGAAACCGAGAAACGCTTTTTATGGTCATGCATTCCATTTCACCGTCATTTGGCATGGCGGTAGGGGCACTTTGAAATCCCCCGCCGTAAAACCGACCGTTGGCGGCCACCGCCAGCAAATAATCTCCTTGGGCCACGGGCTTGTGATCCACCGTCACCGTAAACCGATTGCGAATGGCCGAGAAAAAACAATACAGCAACGCCAGCACGTAGGCAACCTGCCCACCCACCAGCGGCCAACGGCGAAATTTGTCTTTATGAGCGCACACCTGTGCGTCTAACCCCATAGAGGCTTGGTTTAGACAATACTTGTCCCCTGCCAAAATCGCGTCTAACAACACCACTTCGCCCGACAGTTGACTGTCAAGCTGAGCAAACAACTCTTGATTGTTAAAAATCTTTAAAAAGTCGTTGCCGGTGCCTCGGGGAATCACCCCCATGGCGGCATTGGGAAACCCCATGATTCCGTTGAGCACGTCAAAAGCACTACCGTCGCCCCCGCAGGCATAAACACGCACCTCTTCCCCGCTTTGGGCAAAGCGACGGGCGATTTCTGTCCCCTCGCCTGCATGGTGGGTCAAACAAATTTCATAGTCTTCTTGGGGACAGGCGGCAAAACAATCTTCTATTTGCTTTTTCAGCGCCCGAAAGGAAGAGGATTTTCCCGCTTGCGGATTGATGATGAAAATATGTTTCACGTCACTTCGCCTACCCTTTAAAATACAAATACAAATTGCATTTAAGCATACCGTTGTACAGCTTGCGTTTTTTGTCGGCATCCCGCCCAAAAAACCGTTGAAATTCTGCATCGGGACTTATGATCCCATATCGCCAACCCGGCTTTTGGGTCATGACCTTCCCCATTTGCCGATAAAGCGAACGGGCTTGCTCAATATCCAGCAACCGTTCTCCGTAAGGGGGATTGGTCACCACGATGCCCCGCGGGGTGTCGGGGGCAAAATCTTTTACGTCGGCGGTGGTCACGCTCAAACGACCGGCCACCCCTGCTTTTTTTGCATTGGCAAGCGCCAGCTCTCTCATGGCGGGGTCTATGTCGCTCCCCACACAGCGGAAAGTCACCTCGCGGCGAATGGAATCCATGGCACGGGTACGCTCTTGTTGCCACACGGTTTGGGGAATGGTGTTCCAAGATTCTGCCATAAATCGCCGTTTTAATCCCGGTGCCACGTTGACCGCTTGCAACGCGCCCTCGATCAACACCGTACCCGATCCGCAAAACGGATCGTACAGCACCGAATCGTCATAAGGCCGAGCCAACATGACCATAGCCGCCGCCAAGGTCTCTTTTATGGGTGCCTCTGACGCATTGGCACGGTAGCCCCGCTTGTGCAGTCCCACACCCGACGTGTCGATCATAACCGAAACCTTGTCTTTTAAAATAGAAAACCGAATGGGTACGGTGGGCCCGTCTTCTTCAAACCAACCAATTCCGTAAACACCGCTTAAGCGATCTACCACCGCTTTTTTGATGATAGATTGGCAATCGGGAATGCTGTGAAGGGTGGAATTCAACGACCATCCCTTTACGGGGAAGGCGTCTTGCTTGCCGATGAATCGTTCCCACGGCAATGCTTTGACCCCTTGAAACAATTCTTCAAAGCTTTTGGCGGTAAAACTGCCCACCAAAATTTCCACCCGCTCGGCAGTACGAAGCCACAAGTTGGCACGTGCCAACAAGGCTTGGTCACCCGCAAACAGTACTCGCCCGTTTTCGGCTTGCACGTTGGCGGCCTCGATTTTTCGCAGTTCCTCTGCCAACAACCCCTCTAATCCAAACAAACAAGGGGCACAAAATTGTAATTGCTCCATATGCTACTCTCTTCTTATTTCATAGTTCATGGATTCAGTATACCACAGTTCGACAAAAAAACAAAGGGTTTCTTAAAAAAATAAAATCACCGCAAGCACACAGCCTGCGGTGATGGGAATTCATAAAATCACAACACGTAAATTTCTACGTTTCGCACACCAAAGCGTTCGCATTGCTCTTCGGTGGTGAAAAACAGGTCGACCGTCACCGGACCGGAAATAAATCCACCGGTGTCCATTGCCTTGGCAACACCGTAAATATACCGATTGTCGGGTGTACGAATAAACAGCATGGTACCGTAGGGGATCTCTTTGGGATCCACCGCTACGTATCCCACCTGCACACGGGTACCCATGGCGGTAAAATCAGTGGGAGGACCGGAATATGCGGTTGCCAACCCTTTGATGCATTGCTTATAGGAAAGCGGCACTCCGTTTTGGTCTACGGCTATGGGGCTTTCCATTTCCAATTTTGAGATCAATTGGCTGTTGATGGCGGGATTGGTGGTGGCTTTGGGATCAAACCGTTCTTTAGGGGCATTTCCCTTTAACACCACTTGCGTTTTGGTGTGACGGATCGCCCGGGTTGCTACCGCCGTTTCAGACACCAGTTGACCGTCCACAAATTTTTGACGATAGGTCACTTGATTGCTTCCGTTTAGACCGCGACTTTTGATCTGCTGGGAGCCAACAGGCAACGTGTCGGTCAACTCGTACACCGTTTCAAACGAAATCAGTTCATTTCGCACCTCTTCACGGTAGGCAACACGCTGTACCGTGATTTGGGTGTCTTGGGACAAAATGGTTTGTCTGGCAGGCAAAACCAAATCGTCTGCCGACAAGGTAATGCCCATTTCTGTCAATACGTTTTCCACGCGGTCGGTACGGGTAATCACATGACGGGTCATACCGTCGGCGGTCACACTTACCCGCAGCTCGGGACCAACCCGCAACACCGTACCGTTGTCGGTGTGGCGTACGTCGTAGCCGCTGTGGGTGGGAATTCCCATGTTTTGCAATGCTTGATCGGGGGCGTGTAAAGAATGAACTACTTGACAACGACTGTTGTAAAACACGGTCAACCGACGGGTCGCACCGGTAGCAAGCAGTCCTATGGTGGCCATGATCAGACCAAACACGCAAGCGTAAGATACCATTTGCCGTTTGGTCAGTTGCTTGTCTGCCACCCATTGTACAATACGTTTCATAAATTAACCAAATCACCTTTCATAGTGGTTCGCTCGGAGTCAAACAATCGGAAAAAATCGCTCTGCAAGGCTATTTTTTCCGAACCATGGGAATTATATGCAGGTGTTTTGGATTTGTCAACCACATTGTTCCAATTAATTTTTGTAGGATTTCACGAATTTATTTTGCGAAAAAGGAAATATAAAGGTTACAAAGTTGTAACCTTTTCTATATCTTGTGTTTACACATTTCAAAACCACAAGGCTTGTGGCGATTTGACGAAGATATTTCGCCATTCAAAAATAGGTGCTATTTTATCTGTTTTTCTGAGTTGTTCTCGTTTTTTCTTCGTTTTTCTTTTGTTTTCTTTATTTTGAAATAAACAACGCATTAAAATATCAACCAACTGCCACGGCAATCCAACGGAATTTTTTGTTCATTTTGAACAGTTGACACCTTCAAAACCGATTTTTTAGGCTGCATTCATGGAAAACCTCGTCCTTTTTGGTTAAAAAATTTTTCCACAAAATAACCAAAAGTTGAAAATTTCACCGTTTTTTCTCCACTTTGCCTGTTTTTCCAAAGAGAAACCAGCAAATTTTCCCATTCAAATCATCTTTCACCATCAAAAAACACCCTTACTTGTAGCACCAAGTAAGGGTGTTTCAAATACAATTTACGTTCGCAAGATCACGCGCTTATCCTTCTACCGGAAATTTGTCAATTTTCCCTACGGTATATTGCAAAACGATCAAAGCATCGGTAGCATTGGCCAAACCATTGCCGTCTACGTCTGCCAAACGAACTTGATCGGGTGTCAAAGCCACTTTCCCTACCACCGATTTCAGTATGAGCAAAGCGTCGGCTGCGTTGGGTTCTCCTTGACCGTCTACGTTGCCGTAATCCAGGTTATTGGCTTGTTCCAATTCTTCCAGCTTAGCAAGATTGGTGACACGAGTCTTTTGGTCGTCACGCAAGGCATCGTAAGCGGTGCGAGCGGCGGCGATCCCTTCCGCATCACCTTGGGTCAAAGCGTCGATTTTTTCGATTACTGCTTGCACCCCTGCCTTCAATTCGGCAAGTTTTTCTTCTAAAGCAACCAGTTTATTATATTGGCTGATCAAGGCCTTCCCTTCATCGGGCAACGCATTATAAGCCGTGCGAGCAGCGGCAACAACGGCTTCATCGTCCAGAGTGACCGCATCTACTTCGGGCAGATTGCCGATTTGGAAATCCACTTTTTTGGAGCCGTCGGTAATTTGATAGTCTTCATAGGTTTGGATTTCGTCCACGTGTTCCTGATAGTTGCCATGGGTATGGGTAGCGCCGTTTTTGGTGGCGGTTACGTTGTCAAACACAAGGTAAATATCATCACAATCTTGACCGTCCAAGGTTTTGCAATAAGTCAATTGGAAGCGGATCCGTTCCACATGGTCAATGGCATAGCCGGAAAAATGGGCAAAGTCTTCGAGATTAAAAGTTTCTTGGGTGTCCCACAAATCACGATGATCCATGTCGCGGGTAACAAAATCCTTCAGGGGCATTTTTACGTGCACAAAAGTTTCGGCAGGGAAATACATATTATACAGTTCCATGTCGCTGCCGTGGTGTGCCGCCGTGTTGCGAACCAAGGACAATTCCAAATGCCCTACCATGTCATAGTAAGACATAATGTCAAACTCAATGTAGTCATAGCCGGAAAGGTCAACCCCTTCTCCTTTTTCCAACCCCAAATAGGTACCGGTGTTTTGGAAGAAATAGGCACCGTTAAAGAAGGATTGCACCGCATAACCGCAGGTACCCTCCACAAAGTACATATCATCGTACCCTGCCAATTCGCCCCAAGGGTTTTGGAAACCGTTCCCGTCGTCTCGCTCGCCGTCATACAGCATAAACACGTCGGGCTCGGCGGCAGACACGTTGGCGGTCAAGCCGAACGTTGCCATAAGCAAGGTCATAATCAAAGTCA
>JAFYMD010000127.1 GCA_017556785.1 Clostridia bacterium
CCGTTGTTTCATAAGACGGTCAAACAGTTTCTGTGCCTGTTCTTCAATATCTGCAAGGTGGGATTGCAGTTTTCCGCTTGTCAGCAGATTAGTGTAGAACACCTTTTTATGCTGACGGATATACCGTAAATGCCGCTGTCCCCATATGCCGATATGCCTTTCTTCTTTTTCGGCGGGTAATTCCAAGCAGGGAACATAATAATCGCCCTGCAACTCATACCAAAGACCGTTTCGCTCGTTATAAATGTACTTTTCCATTATGTAATCCTCCAAAATAATATATTCGCACATACATCACATTTTCCCGATTGCCACACCTTGTTATATCGTGTTATCAGTTTTTCCTGCCCTTGCTTTTGCCCTTATAATTGCTCGGAGCAAGGATAAAGTCGTGTGAAATCGTATAAAGGGATAAGGTGAGCATTTTGCGAAAAATCCTTTATTTTCAAGGCTTTTGGAGGACTTTATTAACTCCCTACGAGGTGGTATAACCACCTATAAATTTTTAGATTTCAAATTCCAATTTGTCTAACTCCTTTTATGAGGGTTGCATTTTTCTCACCGAGGGTTGCAGCTCCAATGCAACCCTAATGCAACCATACGAAACCGTATCATTATTATCAACTGTTACCAAAAAGGCTTGATTTGTTCACAAGACAATTCAAGCCTTTTTTCGTTTGGTTAGATCATCGCCTTTTGTATAACCGTAGCGCCGACAATTGACTTGCCGTGCTCTTCTTCACACCGTCAAATTTACCCTTGAAAAATCACGGCAAATATTGTAAAATAGGAATATCAATTTTAGGAGGTACCAATCATGTACGTTTGTCCAAAATGTAATTATCAAACCGAAACCCCTTCCGGCTTTTGTCCCCAATGCGGTGCCAATATGTCGGCTCCTCAACCCGTTTATCAACAACCCTTGTACCAACAGCCGCTTTATCAACAACCCTTATATGAGCAACCCGCTGTTTCAGGTGGTCAAAAAGCCTTGAAAATTGTTGGCTTGATTCTTTCTATCGTAGGGTTCGTTTCAGGTATTTTCGGCATCCTTTACTGCTTCATCACCGCGGAAGCCAACGACCTTGTCAGATATATGATGGAAGATGCGTTTATCTTTGCCAACGTTGCAATCGCAATCGAAGCCTTTGCCACCGCTTTGGTCGGTATGATTTTGTCGATCAAAAGCCGCATTGCCGGTGCAGGCAAAGTCTTGGGCTTGTTGGGTGTTATTTTTTCCGCCTTCCATTTTGTTTTAACCTTCTGCATGCTGTAATAATTCATGCTTATATATCAATCCAAAAGTCGTTCGTCACCGAACGACTTTTTTGTTTCTGCTTAAACAACGAATTTCTGCCGATTCACAAAATATGACTTGCAAAGGCTTGTATAATACAGTATAATGTTTTTTGAATAACTCTCGACAAATCAAGGAGGTTTCAAGTTATGTATACTTGTCCCTATTGCAACTACCAAACCGAAACACCCAGCGCATTTTGTCCGCAATGCGGCGCCAATATGTCAGCACCGCAACAACCGATTTATCAACAGCCGATTTATCAACAACCGATTTACCAACAGCCTTTTTATCAACCGGAAGTAGGTTCTCGCGGCAAAAAGATCGCCGGCATGGTGCTGGGAATCGTCGGTTTTGTTATGTCGATTCTCGCTTTTATTTACACCGTATCAATTGCCGACGTGGAACTTGTGGCCGCCAATGTTTTTGGTATGATGTTTTCCATGATCAGTTTGCCACTTTCGTTGGTCGGCATGATTTTGTCCATAAAAAGCAGAATGCGTGCTCCCGGCAAAGTATTCGGTTTAATCGGCACGATTCTTTCGGGGCTGGTACTGCTTGTTGTTATGGTTCTCAGTACCGAGCTGTAACCTTTTTAAAATTCACATAACCGTTTTCTGTCGGAAACGATTTCGCAGAGATAAACGAGGAGCATTATGAACCGCAACTTAAAACAAATACTACGGCATCACAGCGATGCGTTACAGGCATCTGATAAAACGTTACGTGACATATACACCATTATGTTCTCGACCGAACAAAACGTTCTTTGGGAAAAAAACAACGGTTTTCGCATTCAAACCGAAACCTATGGTCAAACCAAAGAAAAAATCCAATCGGCCGCCGCTTCGTTGTACCAAAAAATCGGTGCCACCCACAACTATGTTGCATTGGCAATTGACAATTCACCCGAATGGATAATAGGCTTTTGGGCTATATTAATGAGCGGCAACAAACCGTATTTGGTCAATTTGCGCTACCCCGCGGGGTTGACACAAAACATTATGGATCGGTTGCAAATCCATTACATTTTGTGTACCGCACAAACCGAGTTCACGAACGAGCATATCGTGGTTGACGATTTGCTGCAAGATGCCTCCCCTACTGCTCCTGACAACGTGTTTGAAGATGAATTGGCTTTTTCCTCTTCTGCCACATCTATGAACGAAGTGATTTGTTTTTACACCGGATCTCAAATTGCCGAGCAAATTCTTAATTTTGACGGAATCATAAAAGCGGAGCCCCGCATGACCAAGCACTACAAAGGGCAACTGAAGCAGTTGGCCTTTTTACCCTTTTACCACGTATTTGGCTTGTTTGCCGTATATTTCTGGTTCACCTTTTTCGGCAGGACGCTGGTGTTTTTGCGAGATCTATCTGCTGACACGATTTTAAAAACCTGCCGTCGCCACAAGGTTACCCACATTTTTGCCGTTCCCTTGTTATGGCATACAATTGAAAAAAGCGTAACGGATGCCGCTAAAGAGCAAGGAGAAAAGCAATACCAAAAATTGCAAAAAGGGATTTCCTTGTGCACCAAAGTGCAAAACGTCTTCCCCTCTGCAGGAGCCGCTTTCAGCAAATGGTTCATGCGTGACGTTACCGACAAATTGTTTGGCCGTTCCGTCATGTTTTGCATTAACGGCGGTAGTTACTTGCGAGATTCCGCCCTGCAATTGCTGAACGGAATTGGATATAACACCTACAACGGTTATGGTATGAGTGAAATCGGCATCACCTCGGTAGAGCTGAGACACAAGCCAAAGCACCGCAATGAAAACACCATTGGTCGTCCTTTTACCTCGGTGGAATACCGCTTAGACAACCAAGGAATTTTAGAAGTGCGAGGCAGTTCTCTTTGCATAAAAAAACAAATCAATGGTCAAGAACAAATCATTGATGGATGGTTTCATACCGGCGACTACGTGGAATGCCACAACGGAAACTACGTCATTTGCGGTCGCCAAGGTGACACCGTAATAGGAGAAAACGGAGAAAACATTCATCCCGACACCGTGGAAAAATTGTTCTGTTTATCTCAGGCCAAATGCCTTTCGGTTTTGGGATTGAACACCCCCGACGGGGAGCGGCTGTCCGTTGTGGTACAAATCAGTCCGTATATCTCGCAAGACACGTTAGATACATTACGGCAAGAAATTTATAAAATCAATGAAACGCTCCCCTCTGCCATGGCCATTCAGCGTTTTTATTTCACCACCGACCCTTTGATTAGTCCCAATGCCATCAAAGTAAGTCGCACGCAATTGAAACAACAAATCGCCAATCAAACGATTACTTTGATTCCTTTTGCAGATATGATCCTTTCCGCGGTTGACGATCAAACGTCGCCGCTGGCAACCGACGTGCGTAAAATTGTTGCATCCGTTTTGGGCAAAGAAGCGGAGCAAATCGGCTATCGCGACCATTTGTTTTACGATTTAGGTGCTTCCAGCATTCAGTATTTTTCGATTTTAACCAAGTTGTCGGAACATTTTCACGTTGTTGATTACAACAAAAACGAAAAGTACTGTTACACCGTAAAGGAAATTTGCGAATATTTAGAAAAGCGGGTGTAGTATGAAACCCTGGTTTATTCATTTGTTTGTGTGGTTTACCAAATTAACCGGCTATTTGCCTGCTTATTTGTTGTTTAAACCCAAAGTAGTCCATATCAATAAAAAGAATAAAAAAATCCCCAAACCGTGTATCATCGTTTCCAACCACAAATCCCTCATGGATTTTGCGTTGTATTTAATTGTTTTTCCTTTTCGAACCATACGTTTTTTGATTGCCGAAGTTTTGTTTCACAAAAATCCAGCATTTTCATTTATGTTGCGGGCTTGGGGAGGCATTAAAGTAGAACGGGAATTAAAAGAATTTTCTTTTATTGCTGACTCTATTGACGTTTTGGACCGAAAAGGCACAGTAGGAATCTTTCCCGAAGCCCGTCTCCCTGTTCATGGAAAACCGTGGCCGTTTACTACCAGCACAGCCTATATTGCCCTTCACACCGATGCTCCCATTTTGCCGGTATACACCGACGGGAACTACGGCATACTGAAACGTGCTTCGGTTTGTGTTGGCGAACCATTTTCTTTGACTGCTTACCAAAAAGAAGGGTTATCGCAAGAAGAGCAATTGCAACACCTAACCCGTATATTGGAAGAAAAGGTTTACGAACTAAAGGATCACTTGGAAGCCAAAAAGCAAAAGAAGGTTGATTAAAAAATGAAGCAACATCGTTTGTTTTCTTTTAAAAAGTTCCCCATGGATATGGCACGGCTAATTTCTGCACCCGTGTTGCTAATCTTTCGGGTGAAACGATTGACCCCTACCGGGGAAAAATACCGACAAAAGATAAAAGGCGGTGCTATTTTAACCGCAAATCACACCTCGTTTTCCGATCCGTTTATCGTAGGTGCTACCGTTTGGTATCGGCGAATATACTTTTTGGTTGCCGAAGTCGTAATGAAGGGAAAACTACGAAGCACTTTGCTCAAAGGTGTCGGTGCCATTCGCATCAATCGGCAAGAAGCTGACATTGAAGCGATCAATCGGTCGGTAAGAAAACTAAAACAAGGGTATTTACTCACGGTATTCCCCCAAGGCGGAATTAATAAAGGCGACGACATAGACGCCATAAAATCAGGTGCTGTACTCATGGCGTTGCGTGCAGAGGTTCCCCTGATCCCCATGCACATTCATCAAAAAAAACATTGGTACAGCCGTCAAATCGTTATCATTGGGGAAACCATAGACCCCAAAACATATTGCCAAAAGAAAATACCCAGTACAGCCGATATCAAAGTAATTTCCACGGCTTTAATGCAACAACTAAACCATTGCAAAAACGCAATCACCCAACAGGAGGAACCAAAATGAGCACATTTGAACGTATGCTGCACGTATGTCAAGCTGTTTTTGAAGGAGATATAGACATTTCGGCCATAACCCCCCAATCGAATTTGCGGGACGATATTGGAATCAACTCAATCGGTTTGTTGTATATGGCCATGGCGTTAGAAGAAGAGTTTGGCATCAAATTTGTTAACGATGATTTCATAGAACTCACCACGGTAAACGACGTGATCTCTTGCGTGGAAAAGAAGGTCAACCAATGAACTGGATCGATACCTCTCCCGAATGCGGTGATTTGATTCGAACCAAAGTAAGTTTTTACTATCATTACGGTATATTTGTCAGCGAACAAGAAGTGATTCAGTTTGGATTGCCAAATGATCCCGGTCGCCCGGCTGATGAAATCAAGGTACTGCGTTCCGATATTTATACCTTTTTGTCCGGTGGTAATTTAGAGGTTGGTCAACCCACACGCGACGAGAAAAAAACCATTCGTTCCCCTAAAGAACGGGTAAATATAGCCCGCTCACGATTAGGAGAAGGCGGCTATGATATTTTGCATCACAATTGCGAGCATTTTGTAAACGAATGTGCCTTTGGCGAAAGTCGCTCATCCTTTTTGGACAACGTACGGGTAACGTTACGCCACAAGTTGTCCCAGCCAAAATAAAACAAAATCCCACACGGATCACTCCATGTGGGATTTTTGCTTGCATAATACTTGGTTTTCTTATATAATCAAATCAAGATTCATAAAATGCCAAAACCGACTGAAGGATTTCTTGCATCAAAGATTCGCAAGAAGTCAACAGAATGTGGGTAGAATTGGGAAATC
>JAFYMD010000128.1 GCA_017556785.1 Clostridia bacterium
CGTTCTTCTATGGTAAGATGTTTGTAGTTCATACGAATCTCCTCTCGTGGTTTATTGTGTGGTAACTTTATTCTACCAGAGATTCGTATGAACTTCTATTTTATTTTCATAAAGTGTTGCACTTGATAGTATAACTCACCATCACAACAAAAAAGGATGTGTAGCAATACACATCCTTTTGTTTTACTGCGACAATCCCAAAAACAGTTGCACCCAACAGTAGCCGCGATACCCTTCGTGTTCACATGGTGCAACCCCCACAATAATATGGGTAAATTTGGGGTCTAAAATATTTTCCCTATGTCCCGTGGAGTTCATCCAAGCTCTCATGACCTCGTCAGGCGTGGTTTGCCCCATGGCAATGTTTTCACCCAACGCATACCACGGCACACTGTGGGGAATAACCGTAAAACAACTACTGCCGTCCGGTCGGGTGTGCTCAAACAGGGTGTTGATCTCGTTGGCGCGAATATCGCCACAGGATTGCCCCGCCGTGTAATACGCCAGCGGCTGTAACCCCTCTTTGGCACGTTCGGCGTTGACCAACTGCAACACTTCTTGGCACATAGCGGAAATCGGAGGCAGGTATGCCACCGTTTTTTCCTCATAGGCCGAGCAATATTGACAGTCTCTGCGTAAAATACCGTCTTGCGCCTGTGTTGCCGCTTGCACTTCTTGCCATTGGCTCCACAAGTGTACCGTTACCGACTCGGACGTATCCAATATCGTGGGCTTACCCACCGTGTGTTTTAAAATCTCCAACGCATCGTCGGCGCCAATTCTTCCGTCACGGTTAACGTCTGCCGCAGGCAACATACGGTCGTTTTCCGATTTGCCCACCAACAAGCGTAACACTTCCAAAGCGTCGCTCGCGTCGATTTTCCGGTCTAAATTCAAATCGCCGTACAAGGCATGGTGTTCCCCGTACGCCTCGGCTTGTGCCGCCACCGAGCCCATGGGAAGCACCGCCAATACCAAGATCAATACCAATAAGCAAATTCGTTTCATCATAACCCATTCCCCATTGCAAAATTCGTTCTGCCTTCATTATATGCGAAGCGACCCGAAAATGCAACCAATTCGGCCAAAAACAACCAAAAGAACGACGGCTTTTACACCATCGTTCTTTGTATGAAATGCATGTTATATTTATGTTATCTTGCTTTGCGTAAAATAGTTTGAGATGAATTGTCAATCGGAACGGATTATTTTGCCTTTTGAACTTTACCGGGATCAACAAGTGCTCCGTTAAGCTCATTCAGCACAAAGTAATGTTGCAACATTTCTTCCACATCTTTGCGATAGTCGATTTTTGCTCCCATATAGTCAGGGTGTGCGTTGGAAGCATTGGCTCCTTTAAAACTGAACCGTTGTTCAAAATTAGGGTTCTTGGAACTGTGGAACGTATAGGGGATCGACTCTTTTTTATCGGGGATGTTGTAGTCATTTACTGCTGTTCTGACAGCGGCCTCCAACTGTTCGCTAACATCTTTTATGTGAAGTATGTCAACCCCTTTGGCTTCGGCATGACATTTGAACGGGTGGGCACTATATTTCAAATACTTTACGGTGCCGCAATGTGGGCAAGTAAGCGAAACGGTCGCTTCTGCATTGGCAGAACCGGAAAACTTAACCAAAGAATACACCCCATTGGTGGGTTCTTTGTTGCCGCTGTATCCATTAAATACCGCTTCGTCTTTTAACACCTTAAAAGAAACATACTTTGCAAATTCTTCGACGGTTTTGATTTCTGCCATAGCATGGCAATTGTTACAAGTCAGGCATTCAAATTTCTTTTTTGCTGAGTTTACAACCGAAAGCAAAAAGCCACTAAACGCCGCTCCAACCAAGCCAAGAAAAGAAAGCGCTACCATAAAGCTTAATTCCAAAGCAAGTTGCAAAATCACGCCTATCGCAAGAACACCCAAAGAAATATACAACAAGAGCATAACTTCTTTTTTACGTGCATCAGCTTCGGCAATCGTATTTATGGGATCTTTTACAATGTGTTTCAAATACGCAATTGGGTTTTTCATAGTATCCTCCTAAATTTGTCTCAAAGCAAGATTGACATTACCATAATTTTCGTTTTTACCACCCGTAATTTCACGGTGTTTCCTTCATAAATCGCTCCTCCTTATTCCTCGTCATTGTTTTTTAATATTCGGCGTACCGAACGTTCGCTATAATTATATTTCCGTGCTAAAACTCGTATATTGGATCCGTCAAATTCTTTTTTGATGCAATTGTAAATATATTCTTTGCTGTAAAATTTCACCGGAAAGGTGATTTGTTGACCCCGGTATTCTCGAAAAAGAATTTCGGCGTTTTCTTTTCCGATCAGCTCAGCAATATCCCGATACAGGGCATTTAAATCTCTGATTTCGCACTTCATAGTTAAAATACTTCTCATTTCTTGAATTCTTTCTATAAGCATATAACAGAATTTGAGGCGTTTCTACTGTTTCGTAACATTGTAAATTTCATTGTGTTTGTCAAAATTTTACAAAAAACGCCCCTCTCATATCTGTTAGATGTCCGTTTTCAAAAAAATGACCACCTTTTTTAAAAAAACTACAAAAAAATTCGGGCACGCGTATTTCGTGCCCAAATTTGCAAATTTAATATATTGTTTGAGATGACGTTCCGTCAATATTGCTTCGGTATAACCTGCTATC
>JAFYMD010000129.1 GCA_017556785.1 Clostridia bacterium
CGTTCTTCTATGGTAAGATGTTTGTAGTTCATACGAATCTCCTCTCGTGGTTTATTGTGTGGTAACTTTATTCTACCAGAGATTCGTATGAACTTCTATTTTATTTTCATAAAGTGTTGCACTTGATAGTATAACTCACCAAATAGTTTAAAAAGAAGATGCTATATAGCATCTTCTTTTTTTTGGATGTGAGAAATATGTATTCCTATTTATCAAACAAAATAACGATCCACTTTATAAAAAAAGGGATTATCAAACAATCTGATTTCGAAAACTACGCCTACGGATTTGAAATATTAATTTCCGAAATTGTCTATTGTTTAATTATGGCAATTATCGCGCTCATCACCCACTCGTTACTCACCTCATTGCTATTCTTTTTGGCATTTTATATTTACAGAAGTGTAGCCGGTGGGTATCATGCTAAGACTTATTTGCGCTGTCACATCATTTTTGCCATAAATCAATTATTATGTATCGGCACCATCTACCATCTACCTTCTTTGGTCATACCGTATTTTTGTATGCTCTCACTCCTTCTTTCGGCAATAATTACATTTTTAGTAGCACCTATTGACCACGAAAACAAACCCTTTTCAGAAAAAGAATACTCTCGATACAAAGCAAAAAGTCGATATTATATACTGCTATCATTACTAATAGTCCTTTCTTTGTTGGCATTCGGTTACGGTAGCAACAAATATTGTCTTGCTTATTGTATAGGTCTCCTATCAGGAAACCTTTCAGTATTATATGCTAAAATCGCAAGGAGGTGTAATTATGAAAAAAATTAAAGGTCTTTTCCTGAAATATGGAACCGCTCTTTCAGCTTTGGCCTTAGTTGTTGGTGCAATGTCAGTAAACTCTGCCTGCTATGTTTTTTATCATCAACCTAAAGTCCCTGAATCCATGAACGCTTATAAAAAATAGTTCTATTGCGGCTTCATAAATGAAGTCCCCCCGATGGATGTTTTGTCTATCGGGGGGATTTCCTTTTGGTTACAAAACTGTAACCTCAGGTTACAACATTGTAACTTGTTTTGCGAATGCTCTGCGATATAATAAAAGTAGGATCAAGAAAGGACTGTGTGACATGACCAAGCGAGGAATCGGTACGGTATTGTTTTCGTTTTTACTGTTGGTTGGATGTATGGGGTGTTTGCGCACCATGCCGACCGCCGCAACACCGTCGGCATCTAATGTAGCGCCGATTCCCCCCATTTCTTTACAGGTGATTTCAACGTCGATTTCCGCCAAAGATGTGAATTGGTATAAGCAGGCTTATTTTTTTGAAAACGGTCAGGCGATTTTGCAATATTCCTCTGAATCGGGAAACGACCTGTTTGCCATTGACCGCAACGGCAAGCTGACAGCCGAATCCTATATCTCCCCTGCTCTTGACCAACCCACCCCTCCGAAAAGAGGCGCGGTATCAGCAAGAGAAAATTTATATTTTATTCCCCAAAACGACGAATACGCCCTTATGAATGCCCAGGGAGAAAAGCTGACCGAAGCAATTTATACTCAAATCGGTCAATTTTATGACGGAATATGCGTGGTCACCATAAAAGGACAAAATCATCCCGTTGTTATTGACACCAACGGCGAAATTTTGGGAGAACTGCCCGAAGCATGTACCGGTCGTGCCATTGGCAGCAACATGATTGCCGTACAAACAAAAGAAGACCAACAGCCGAAGCAATGGATCTATCACGCAAGCGGTCATTTATTAACCGATCGTTGGTTTGACACCGTAGGATACACCTATGACGGTTTGGTACCCGTAACCGCCAATCAAACCCTATATTTGGTCGATCAACAAGGAAAATTGGTGGAAAACGTTTCTCTTGTTTACGATGCCATGACCACCGTTTACGGAGAAAATCAAGAAAAAACGCAAACCTATCATCCCTACATGATGAACGAAGACGCTTTGATCATGCCTATAAACGGACAGGTTGCCGTAGTAAGTATACAACGAAATCAATAATGCTTGAAAAATGAGAAACCCCTCGTTCCAAAGAACGAGGGGTTTCTGGTGCTGGTGACCGGGGTCGAACCGGTACGATGTTGCCATCACGGGATTTTAAGTCCCGGGCGTCTGCCTATTCCGCCACACCAGCATATTTAATTGTATTACTTTGCAACTGCCACCAAACTTTGTTCGGCGACGGTTTTGCCTTCGGCAAAATGCCTATTCTGCCGTTTGCGGTACCCGAAAAAACCTTCGGGTGCTTCGCACCGTGCCTTGGTTTTTTCGACCGCGGCACCAACTGCGCCCTCCCTTCCTCTGCCTCAGGCAGCGGTCGGGCTCGTTACCACACCAGCATATTTAATTGTTAGCACATATCACTAACGCAACGGCATTATTATAGCCCATTTGGGTGACCTTGTCAAGTATTTTGCGGGTATTTTTTTGCATACCCAACCAACACCAACAAATTCCCCAACACAAACGGCACTTGCGATCGCAAGTGCCGTTTGGCTTAGTTTTTGTTTTAACTTATCTTTACCAAATTGTCAAGCAGTATAAACACGGGAGTAGCACTGTTGCAATAGTTAAAGTAAGTAATACGAATCGCCTTAATGGAGGACCAGTTGGGGCTATTGGCAGTAGCCGAGGGGTTATTCTTGTCAATGGTGATGGTATTCCAACCTGGTGTAGCACCATTAACACCAACCGTAAAGTTATAACCGTCATCTGAACCGTTGGTTACAAAGTTGATTTGTAACCCTGCCGATCCGCTAAAACTTTGGGGTGTGTAGAAGTTTAAGGTAAATTTCTTGGCATCACTCAGGTTCACCGCAGAGGGGAACTTGTAGTAAACCATACCGCCGATTTGGGTGCTGCCGGATTGGGCGGTAGGCGCATTAAAGCCAAGGCGCATACTACCGCTCCCCTCTTTCTTTTCGTTGGTTTCAATCGCCAAATCAGTACTGAACGCACCGGTAAAGTTGGTAACCGAATCGAAACCAAGCAACACGGTTTTCACTGCGGGATCGGGAATGGTTATGGTGGCATCGGCCGTCAAATTATCCAACAACATAAAGTTAGGTTGGGTAATGTTGGAATAGTTGAAATAGGTAATACGAATAGCCGAAATAGAAGCCCAGTTGGGGCTGTTCGCCGTGGCGGTAACCCCATTTTTACCAAAGGTCAAGGTATGCCAGCCAGGTTGAGCATTACTAATGTCCAACACGAAGTTGTAACCGTCGTCGGTACCGTTGGTAACAAAGTTCACCTGCAATGCCGCCGAGCCAACAATGGCTTGGGGAATCCAGTAATCCAACTTAAAGACGTTGGCAGAAGACATGTTCACGGGTGATGAGAATTGGTGCACAACCATACCGCCGACTTGGTTACTGCCGGATTGAGCAGTAGGAGCATTAAAGCCTAACCGCATAGAACCATTACCTTGTTTCTTTTCGTTGGTTTCAATGGCAATGTCGGTGCTGAATTTTCCGGTATAGTCGGTTACCGAATCAAAGCTCAACACAACCGAGCTGGGACGCTGTGTAGCAGTTTGAGGAGTAGATGAGGTAGAAGGTAGCGTTGCCGTACCCAAATTGGTGGCCTTACCCGAAGATTTTGCCAAGTTGTAATAGGTATAGGGGTCAACGTATTTTACCTTCAATCCTTTTTCGGTAGCATAAGTGGCGAAATCAGTTACGATGGTATTGATCTTAGTGGGGGACAACACAACCGTACGGTAAGCGCCAAAGTTGATGCCTGCATTCATCATTCTGATTGCGTGGCTATACATCGCGTCGGATTGACCGGTTTCAACACCGTTATGACAATATACGAAATAGGTGCTGCCATAGCGAGCCATAAAGGTATCGCTACAGTTGGTAAAGTTCAGTTTGGGTGAATAACGGCTAATGCAGTCTGCCACGTTGGCAGAAAGGGTGGTATGAGCACCGTTGATGATAAAGCCGGTCATTTCCATACCAAACCGTTGATAATAGGTTTTGGAGTAGCTGGCAAATACACCGCCGCTGGTGCCGTTGGCATAAGGACGACGTACACCCGAGTAAGCCAAAACGTTATCGTGGAACAAAGCTTCGGGAATAATGTACCCTGCGCCACCGTCCCCACCGGCAAAGTAGTCTTTGGAGGTTTTATTCTTATAAATATAATCAAAGACTACCGGTACACGGTCGGAAAGGTTGGGGTTAATAGACCACATTAAGGGCAAGGTGCCGCGTTTCTTGTCACCGCCACTCTTGAGCCACATGGAGTACATGGCGGATTTCAACCAAGCGGAGGAGTCGTAGTCACCCATGTAAATGGTGTAGTAGTAGGTGTTCTTATCGTAGGTAACCGATTCGCAAGGCGAGGTGGTGTTGGTGTAAGTGGATTTGGTAGGCACGAATTTGTAGTGAAGCGAGCCGTTGGTCATATCTACCGTACCGGCGGCATCAGCTTCCTTCGCTAAGTTGTAGCTGGTAATGTATTCGCAGAACAACCATTCAATCCAAGTGGGAGCTTTGGAGCCCATGTTATCCGAAGAGGTGTATTTTACCCACCAGGGCGGGAAGCCCATCAATTGACCAAAGGTACCGCCTGCGCGATCGTAACGAGCTTGGAAGATTTTCAACATGGTGGCATTGTCGGTGCCTGCGGCAGCTTGACCGCTCTTTTGAGCAGGGTCATCGCAAGCAGCCTCCCCTGCATAGGGAGCCAAGTCAAAGAAGAAGCAACGACGAGCAATCAGATAGTCGTGGTTGGCTAAGCATGCACGATAGGAGTTGTTCAGCAATGCTGCGGGGTGATCCTCGTAAGCATCGTAGGTGCGAATGGTGGGTGCACCGTCCAAAATATAAGCAAGATACTTGGAAGAACAACGAGAGAAGTATTTTTCCAACGCCCACAGGTAAGCGTCATTCTTGGCGGAGCCGGTAGAAGTAACCGAAGTACCACTGATTTTGGTTCCTTTTTTACCATCTACAAACTGACCGACCAAGTTTTGTTTTACCGTTACCCCTTTGTTGATCAAAACGGTATACAAGGGACAATTGTAAAGCATGGGCAGGTAACCATCCAAACCGCAAATGGTAGCGGCTACGTTAGAGGTAGCAGGAACGTTACCGTCCCACAGAATCAAACCGCACTTTTTAATGGTGGGCAAGAAGGTGGTTAAGAAGGCATCCCAAGTGGTGATTTTCACTTCGTTCATACCGTTCATAATGGTGCCCGAAGCGGTCAATTGGGTTTGCCAAGACGAGTCGGAACCGTCACGTTCTACCATAAGCAGAACCGTGTGCTTATTATCCATACCGAAGTCACGGTTAATCAGACCTTGCAAGCTGTAAATCAAACGTTCAAACTCGCCATGTACTTTGTATCCGCTGGGAGCCAAAACAGCTTTGCTCAAACGATAAATCGTGTTGGGAGCCAAATCGCTTA
>JAFYMD010000130.1 GCA_017556785.1 Clostridia bacterium
ATTATGGTGCGATTGACAGAATCCGCAGGGAAGGTGAATCGCACAGCGGTGGCATGATCGGTGGCGGTAATTTCGGTTTTTACTCCTGAGGCGGCAGAACCTTCATCAAATAATACACCATAGTAATCGGCACGATCAATTTCGTTTTGATGGCTGAAACTTGCCAAACGAGAAGCACCGGAGGTGTTGGTGACATTGGCAGAAGAGGCCGCCAGCATGGTGCTGGGCATAAACTGAAATTGGTCGTAGTCCAGCAAATGGATGCTGGATTGGTGGGTAACCGTAAAACCGGTAAGGGCATCGGCGGTGTAGTTGTAAATGATGTTGCTGCCTGCTGAGGTAGCAGGGGCAATTTTCATCATCCCGTTGGGTACGTTTACCGAGGGGAATGCCGTACCACGGAAAATGTTGGTGTTGTCAAAATAACTACCTCGGGTGGTGTTTACATATTGGGTTTTGGAAACAATGGTTTCGGGGGTTTCATCGTATAAACGCAAGGCATCTAAATGGGTGATAGCAGTCAAAGTTCCATTGGTGGGATTTTGGTTGCGGTCGTACCCAAACAAGATTTGATCGATCGTTTTTCCTGCCAAGGCAGATAGGTCTGCTTCAATGTAATTCCATTGTTGGGTAATCAAACTACGGGTAGCCCCTTGCTCATAAGGGGTAACAAGGTGACCGTTTTGATCAAGAATATTCAATTGCGAGAGTCGAGTGCCGTCGGTAAATACCAAATCCACCGCCGCATAGTGACCGGGGTAGTTGTCATCATAGGCGCCGTTCAGTTCGGGTTTTATGCAATACGAAAGTTTGGTGTTTTGGTTGACGGTGAGGTTCACGTCTTTGTACAGCAAGGCGTATCCACTACCGGCAACGTTTTTGGGGTGTTTTGCCACCATGCGCAAAGCGGCAACACCGTCGTTTTCATCTTTTACCGTCTCAGTGGTAAGGGAGGTAAGCCCTTGCAAAGAACCGTATAGCTTATTTTCTTCTCGTTTGGGTTCGTTGGCACCACCCGACAAATCCACGGGATTAAGCATCAGTTCGGAATATTGCAAATAAGGATTGCTGCCTTTGATTTTGGTGACCACCAGTTTGTAGTATTGATAAACGGCAGGGGAGTTGACCGTAAACACCTTTTGCTCAAACCGATTGGCAAAGGTAACGTTGGTTTCGGTATCTACCACCGTCCAACTACTGCCGTTGGCAGAGCCGTACAAGGTCCAGGCGGCAGGGTCGCGAGCGGGCTCGTCGTTAGCAGAAGCAATCAAATAGGTGGTGACCTTGGTGGCGACTGCCAATTTGACTTCTACCAAACAACTGCCATCGGCGGCAAAGGTGGTAAGATATTTGGAGGAAGTGTTGCCGTCAAAGGCATTTTCCAACACCTCGGTGGTGGGAGAAACTTTGCCGTTTATGCTGTCTTTTACCGTCCGATCCACATAATGGGGCGTGCCTCCTTCAAAGGAAGCGTGAAACCGTGTGGTGATATAGTCAGAGGGAAAACGGAATGGAATTTCTACATTGTTTGTGGTTTCGGCACTCGTTGCCAAAGAAACGGCAGGCAGCAGAGAGAGTACGAAACTGCATAGCAAGAACCAACAGATGAGTTTTTTCATATCAACACTCCTATATTTATATAGTTGGGGCAACTCCCCCATGAAAACCAAAACTATTTTTTGCCCAGAGGGGTAATGGATAAGCGCTGTACCGTGACGGTATTCCCAAAAGCAGTACCGATACCTACTTTGCCCGTCAGGGGCGTTGGGTGCTTCATATAGGGGGCATCGTGTAACAAAAGTTGAGCGATTCCGTCAATCTCCAACACATAGGTATCGTGATCAAAGATTTGTCGAATGGTGTGAAATTGATTGGGGGAAATATACCCAAGTCCCTGAAAAATCTGTTCCTCCCCCGTTAGGGGATCTCGCCAGAACAGCCGCCTTTTTTCCCAGTTCAAAATCAACATGCCATGATGAAAATACAATCGCAGATTTTCGTTGGAAACTTTGGCTACCGCGACGTATTCAAAGGGTACGGTATAGGGAACACAGCAGGTCATTTGTTGTGTATCACCGGAATGACAAACGACCAACTCGCTATTTTCGTTCATTTCCGTAATAACCGGTTTGGATTGAATTTTCGTCAGATCCAACTGTTGATGATTTTGGTCGGGGGTGGAAAGAATTGCCTTAGTAACCGTCACTCGATTGCCTGCAAGGGTGCCAAATCCCAACGGACCGGCCTCCAACGAAACAAAGGGACGCTCCAAGGAAAAACAAAGGGTATCGTCTATGGAGCAGGCAATACAAGCATCGGAAATATGCCAATGAATGGTTACAAATTGGTCTGCCGGAATCCGATTTCCTACCGGGATTTTTAATATGGAAGAGTGCGCGTGATCATAAAACACCATCATATTGGAGTCGAATTCCCAACGGAAGATCAGTTCCAACGGACCGTAATACAGTCGCAAGTTTTCATGATCGGTTTTGGCCGTAACGTGCAACGTAAAAGGCGGAGAAAAGTGTTCGGCGGTAAAAACACATCGTTCCCGATCCCAAAGGGTGATATGATTGCCTTGGATTTGGTGAAAAATCTGCGTGGGAACCTGCTCGGACATCCCGTGTTCGGTGGAAACCAAGTCGGTGAAAGAAATGGTGGTGGTTTCACCCCGTTGTATGGTAGCAAGATATCGGTCTTTTTCGCTGTCTAACGGTTGGGAAAAACCGGTTAGGTTGCCCAAAATGGCATTGCGCTGTTGATTCAGTCGATTGATTTGGTCGTCGATTTCAAATCGTTTTTTCTGAATCAACGCATGAATCTCCTCCGGGGTGTTGCGAGACAAAATGGCGCTGATTTCTTGCAAACCAACCCCCATTTTTCGGAAATATAAAATGTATTCCAACTGACGGACAGTAGTGGCGGTATAGACGCGATAACTGTATTCGGGAACCCGCAAACTTTGTATCAACCCTTTTTCTTCGTACCAACGTAAGGTGCGGGTGGAAATGTTGTATTTTTTTCTTAAATAGGTAATCTTATAGTATTGTTCCATGTTTCTCGAACATCCTTTCTTATATAATATACTATTACGTAACGTCAAAGTCAATAGATGGGCAAAGGAAGCCAAAAAGAAACGGCGGATGCATCATTTCCTTTTTGTGTGGTGTCTGCCATTATGAAAGCGGATGATCCAAATCACAGGCGGAGAAGGAGGGACTCGAATATTTACGAGGGTTCTCCCTTTCGCCAAAAGGGAGATGAAAAAACGGCGAACTCGCAAGGGCTTTTTCTCAATTTTGTTTTGTACAATTTCTTAAATTTATGCTATAATTTTAAAAAGACAATCGGTTGATGCTATGGTAAAATGATATATGGTGTAATGGCAGGTATAGGCATTACATAATAAGGAAAGGATGATGCCCCTATGAAATCCATAAGAAAAGGAATTGCGGTTATCTTGGTTACGGTGTTGCTGTTTGTTATGGCAATTACTGCTCCTGCGGCAAGCACCGTATTGTACGGCGACACGGATTATGACGGAAAGATCTCGTCTTCCGACGCTTTACAGGTGTTAAAATCCGTGGTTGGCAAGGTGATCTTTACCGACCAAGACCAAGAAATTGCCGACGTAAGTGACAATGGTGTCGTTGGGGCAGACGATGCTTTGCTTATTTTGCAATACGTGGTGGGCAAGATCTCGATTTTCCCTGCTGCCAAAAATCAGCCAACGCCGCCTGAGGACCCCAATCCCGATGACCCTACGCCGGAGGAATCGGGTCACGGCACGGTGACGGTGGTTGATTCGTTGGACGGTGTAAGTGCTTACAAAACCGTAATCATTCCCAAACCCATTGACGAAGATTTTAACACCCTGACCCAATGCAACGTGAATTACAGCGGGAATTATGATTTGGATTTGGATTGCTATCTTGCTTACGTTTACGGTATTAACCGAGGCAGTACAGGCAGTGGGTTGCAGAATCAATGGAAAGCCAAAAAAACCACCTATCATAACGATACTAAAATCGGGATTATGATTGCCTTTAACCGTGACAACGGGGAATACGTGGTGGAAAATTGCAACGGCAGTTTCAAAGACGTGCAAACCACCAAAAACGGAGAACGGTTGCTCCATTCCCAAATGACCTATGATATTTATTACATGGTACCCACCAAGTCCTATCTGGAATACAAGTGGCAAGCCATTGAAAGTTACATCGCCGCAGGCGGAGTAGAAGTAGTGACTTTGGAAGAACCCGAAATGTGGAACAGAGCGGGCTATTCCGAAGGATTCAAAGCCGAATACGAGGCCTATTACGGTGAAGCGTGGCAAGACCCCTCCACTTCGGCCGAGGCCATGTGGAAAAACCAATATTTTAAGGCTCATATCAACAAATACGGGGTGGAATACTTAAGCGGGAAAATCAAAGAAAAATACCCCGAAATCACCGTGCTGATTGCTGCCCACAGCAGTTTCAGTTATAATCGTCACGGCATTTCCACGGGTTACTATATGTATGCCTCTATTCCCACGGTAGACGGCTTTATCGGTCAAACCTGGTCGGACGATGCCAACATGAGCATGCAATATGCAGGTGAAAAAATCAGTGACGTATTTATGAGTTCTCTGTATGCGTATAACAGTTACGGGGAAGCCATGAACGACGGCCAATCCTTGTACCTGTTGCAAGATCCTGCCTCGGATATAGCGGGTACGTTGGAAGAAGCGGTTATGCTGGCGCGGTGGAAAGAAACCGTAGTTGCCGCTATGATGCAAGATGACACCACCTCTTTCCAATCCACCATTTGGCCCCAACGGGCGTTTGATATTGCCAGCGACGAGTACAAGACCATGCAACTCAACATCAATAAGATGTATGAAGAATTCGACACGCTGTCGGGTGCCAATTACAGCGGTACGCCCGGTATCGCTATTGGTATGTCCGACTCTATGGGTTGGCACCAAGGTATCGAAAACATGGTGACCAAAGATGCGCAAGACAGTTTTTCCGGCATCTTCTGCGCCCTGCAAAACGACGGGGTGATTGTGGACACGGTGTATCTGGATCACAGCGACGAAATGCTTGCCAAACAACTGCAAGAAGTCAATTTGCTGATTCTGCCTTATGACGTGGTCAAACCCATGAATCCTACCGCCAATCATGTCATTGCCGATTGGGTAAGAGCAGGCGGCCGTATTTTGTTCTTGGGCGGTAATGATGCGTTTTCCAATATGTCCATAGAATGGTGGGGCAAACAAGGCATCTCGCCCATGCTTGACCTGCTTAAACAAGTGGGATTGACCGAGGTAGGACTTGGCGTGGGTACTTTGCTCGACGGTACTGTGCCCGAATGGCAAGGAAATGCGTTAGACAGCACCTGTGCGCTCAACACTACTTACGGTGACCGTACCATTCATTTTGCAGGCAGTGGATTTGAAACTGTGATGAAAGCCGCCGACAAAACGGTGGGTATTTCGGCGGACGTAGGACAAGGCAAAGCAGTATTCATAGGCTTGCCTTCGGCCTATTATGCCACTTCTGCCGCCGCCGAGCAGACATTGATTCAAATGGTAACCCTGGCGCTGGAGGGCAGCAAGACCGAATACACCCCCGGTGCGGCATTTGTTTCCAACCGTGGCAATTACTTTGCCTATTACAGCCCCAAAGGTGAATACAAAACCGCCGGTGACAAAATTTACGTGGATTTGTTTACCCCCACGCTGAAAGTGGTTACAGGAGGCACCAAATTAGCGGCCAACACCGCTCAACTTTATTACGACGTAACCGAGGCGACCACAGCCGACATACCAAAAGTCGGCTTTGTGGGTGCAACCGAAATGGCCGAGCGGGTGGAAAAAGCAAAGACGACCTCTTGTACCATCGCGTTTCCCTCCAACTCCCAAGCGGCTGTGGTATTTTTCGGAAACGGGAAGTATCCGCAAATGGTAGAAGCCTACCAAGGGACCAACGAGCGCAAAGTCGAAACGGTTTGGGATTCTGTAACCGGTGCCTTGACCGTAACGGTACCCAACCGCAACGTAGCCAAGAATATTGAAATTACCGTAACATGGGGCAACACCCCGTCGGCGGATTTCTAACGGCAATTACGCCTTTGCGGTAACCGCAATACCATAAGAACCCCTATTCGTTGCGTGACGGATAGGGGTTCTTTGACCAATTGAAAAAACAGCAGGTTTTGTGTCAACCTGCTGTTTTTGTTTTATACTACAATTTTGGCTTTGCTTCCGCCGGTACGGTCTTTGGTGATGAGAATTTGCTTGTCTATGCGTTGCTTCAATTCCTCCACGTGGGAAATGATCCCTACCAAGCGATTTCCTTGTGCCAGCGAGGTGAGGGCTTGCATGGCGGTGGCAAGAGAGTTGGCATCTAAAGAGCCGAATCCCTCGTCCACAAACATGGTGTCCAGTTGGATCCCCCCTGCTGAGGATTGAATTTCGTCTGCCAATCCCAACGCCAGGGCGAGCGATGCTTTAAAGGATTCTCCGCCCGACAAGGATTGCACGCTGCGACAACTGCCGTTGTAGTGGTCGATTACGTCCAGTTCCAAACCGCTTTTGCTACGGTTGTTTAGGGCTTCTTTGCGGCGGATCAGGTCGTATTGTCCGTTGGTCATGACCCGCAATCGTGTGTTGGCTCGGTGGATGATGCGGTCGAAATAATGCATTTGAATGTAGGTTTCCAGCATGACCTTATCTTTTCCGTTCAGATCACCGTTGGCGGTGTCAGACAATTCCTTGACCCAAGCGTATTTGGTTTCGACCGCCACCAATTCATCTGCCTTGGCTTCAATATTTTGCTGTGCGGTTCGATTGATTTGTATTCGGTTATGAATCTCCTTGGCTTTTTGGTCTAACTGCTTTTGCCGTTCTTCCAAGTCGGTTTGTTTTTGGGTTTCCTGCTCTAAATCCACTTGCAGGTCTTCTCCCAACAATTTTTGAATTTCCTCCTTGGCGGCGGCCAACGAGGCCAACCGTTGGTTGCATTCTGCCAGAGCTTGGGTTGCCTGTTCACAGGCTTTGGTAAGGGAGTCGGCTTTTTCGGTCAAGCCCTTGATTTCGGCTTGGGCTCGCTCTGCGGTGTCAAAGGGGAGTTTGGCTGTCAGCTCGGCTATTCGTTCCGACAACATTTTGTTTTCGGCTGTTTTGGCTTTTAGGGTGTCGGTGACGGTGGTCAATTGTTGAGACAAGGATGCCAACGACTCTTGCTTTTTCGGCAATTCGGCTTCTATGGTGACCTTGCGATTGATCTTGCTTTGTGCCAGATCAACCGCTTGTTGCAATTGACGTGCTGTCTCATTCAGTTGTTGACAATGGGTAGCAATCACGTCTTTGACATTGTCAAAGGGTAGGTCGCCCAACAGCAAGGTAACGTCTGCCAACACGGTTTGTTTGTTTTGTTCCCAACTGCCCTTACGAGTACCTGCTGTTGTACGGGCTTGGTTGGCGGCCTGAGTGGCTTGTTCTACCTTGGCAAGCAACCCTTCCAACCCCTCTTTGGTGGGGG
>JAFYMD010000131.1 GCA_017556785.1 Clostridia bacterium
ATCTCTTAACGAAATTTCTTCCGAAGCCAAAAAATTGGCCAAAACCTGCCAAGACGGTGCCGCTACTCCCGACTTGTTGCAAGGTGGTACTTTCACCATCTCCAACCTGGGTTCTTTCGGCATCGAAAGCTTCACTCCTGTTCTCAACACTCCCCAAGTTGCTATTTTGGGTGTGAACACCATCACCACTCGCGTGAAAGAAGTGAATGGTGAAATCAAGACCTATCCCGCTATGGGCTTGTCCCTCACTTACGACCATCGTGCTTTGGACGGTGCCCCCGCTTCCCGTTTCTTGGTTGATTTGAAGAACGCATTGGAGAATTTCTCCATTTTGCTCAGCAAATAAGCAGGAGGAATTTTAAATGGAACTCTTTGATTTAATCGTATTGGGCGGTGGCCCCGGTGGCTACAATGCCGCAGAACGTGCCGCTCACGGCGGTCTGAAAACCTTGTTGATCGAAAAACGCGCTTTGGGCGGTGTTTGCCTGAACGAAGGTTGCATTCCTTCCAAATCTTTGCTGTATTCCGCCAAAGTATTTGACTACTGCAACCACAGCGATGTGTACGGTGTGGCTTGTGCCGGCGCTACCATTGATCAAAAGAAAGTGGTAGAACGGAAAAACGGTGTTGTTAAAATGCTGGTTTCCGGTATTGGCGCCAAAATGAAAAAAGCCGGTGTAAAAGTGGTTGCCGCTATGGGTACCATTCAGGGCAGAGATGCCGACGGCTTTAAAGTAGAAGCCGACGGCGAAGTTTACTGCGGTAAACAAATGCTTATCTGCGCCGGTTCCGAAGCCGTTGTGCCTCCCATTCCCGGTTTGCGTGAAGGTCTTGCCGACGGTTTCGTTATGACCAACCGCGAAGTATTGGATTTGGACGCGATCCCCGAAAAACTGGTTGTTATCGGCGGCGGCGTTATCGGTTTGGAAATGGCTTCTTACTACAATTCTGTAGGTAGCAAAGTTACCGTTGTGGAAATGATGGACAAGATTGCCGGCCCCACCGACCGTGAAATCTCCAATATTCTTATGAACAACTACGCCAAAAAAGGCATTGAATTCCGTCTGGGGTGCAAAGTAACCGAAGTTGGCAACGGCAAGGTTACCTTTGAAGAAAACGGCGAACTGAAATCGGTAGAAGCCGACAAAGTTTTGTGCGCCATCGGTCGTCGTGCCGTAACCACCGGCTACGGTTTGGAAACCTTGAACGTAGAACTGGAACGCGGCGCAATCAAAACCGACGAATTTATGAAAACCAACGTGGCAGGTTTGTATGCCGCAGGTGACGTAAACGGCAAAGTTATGTTGGCTCACACCGCTTATCGTGAAGGCGAAGTTGCCATCAACAACATTTTGGGCAAAAAAGACCGTATGCGCTATGACGCAATTCCCAGCGTTATTTACACCAACCCCGAAGTTGGTTGCGTAGGTGAAACCGAAGAATCTGCCAAAGCCAAAGGCTTAGATGTAGAAGTGGTTAAAATGTCCATGATGCAATCCGGTCGTTACATTGCCGAAAATCCCGGCGGTGACGGTATTGTAAAAGTGATTGTAGATAAAAAATATCATCGTGTATTGGGTGTTCACATGATCGCCAACTATGCCGCTGAAATTATCTACGGTGCCGCTATTATGATCGAAACCGAAACTACCATCGACAACCTCAAAGAAATCATCTTCCCCCATCCCACCGTGTGTGAAGTGGTGCGTGAAGCTCTCTTTGAAGTAAAATAAATTTTGTAATCAATTAAAGGAATGTTTTCAATATGCCTAAGTCAATGTACGTAAAACCCGAAGACAAGTTCGCAAAACGCACGATTACTTTTGAAGATATCCCCGTTTGCGAATACGACAAAACCGTTGCCGACGAAAAGAAAAACTTTACCAAAGAAGAATTCCTTGGTATGTACGCCGACATGGTTGCGATCCGTGAATTCGAATCCATGTTGCAATCCATCAAATTGCAAGGGGAATACAACGGCAAAAAATTCACCTATCCCGGCCCCTCTCACTTGGCTATCGGTGAAGAAGCTACCGCTGTAGGTCAAGCCTTTACCTTGGATGCCAACGACTTCATTTTCGGTACTCACCGTTCTCACCATGAAGTTATTGCCAAGGGCCTTTCTGCTATCGCTAAAATGTCCGACGAAGAACTCATCAAAATCATGGAAGAGTTCAACAGCGGCAAAAACTATGAAATCGTGAAAAAATACACCACCGGCAAAACCACCAAAGACATTGCCAAAGACTTCTTTATCTATGGCTTGACCTGCGAACTGTTTGCCAAAGACAACGGCTTTGCTCGTGGTTTGGGCGGCTCCATGCACGCTTTCTTCTTGCCCTTCGGTATTTTCCCCAACAACGCTATCGTTGGTGGTTCCGGCCCCATCGCTACCGGTGTTGCTTTGTACAAAAAATGCAACAAAAAACCCGGTATCGTAGTTGCTAACGCCGGTGACGGTGCTGCTGCTCGCGGTCCTGTATACGAAGCTATGAACTTCGCCGCTATGGACCAATACAACGAACTGTGGGAAGACGGCTACAAAGGCGGTTTGCCCATCGTATTTAACTTCAACAACAACCACTACGGCATGGGTGGCCAAACCAAGGGCGAAACCATGGCTTACGGTGATTTGGCTCGTTTGGGTTGCATTGCTCAAAACCAAATGAATGCCGAACGCATCAACGGTTGGAATCCCTTGGCTGTTATTGATGCTTACAAACGCAAGAGAAAACTCTTGGAAGAAGGTAAAGGCCCCGTTCTTTTGGACGTTGTTACCTATCGTTTGTCCGGTCACTCCACCTCCGACGCTATGAGCTATCGTGTGAAAGAAGAAGTGGAAGAATGGGCACAATTGGATCCCTTGACCGTATTCCCCCAACAAATCATTGATGCTAAAGTTGCCACCAAGAAAGAAGTGGAAGCTGTTCGTGACGCTGTGATCGACCGCAACCAAAGAATGTTCATGTTGGCTTCCGATTTGGAAATCTCTCCCTACACCGATTACAACGAACATCCCGACCACATTGAAGGCATTATGTTCTCCAACAAAGAAGTTGCCAAGATGGACGATCGTGAATGCGAAGTTCGCGAAGCAAAAGAAGACAACGAACGCGTAAAGAAAATTGCTCGTTCCAAACGTTATGCTTTCGACGAAAACGGCAATCCTTATCCCAAGGCCAAATTGTACAGCGTTCGTGACGGTTTGTTTGAAGCTATCATGGACAAATACTACGAAGATCCCACTTTGATCGCTTACGGTGAAGACGTACGTGACTGGAACGGTGCTTTCGCAGTATATCGTGGACTTACCGAAGCTCTGCCTTATCATCGTTTGTTCAACTCTCCCATCGCCGAATCCGCTATCGTTGGCTCTGCTGTAGGCTACGCCATGGCCGGTGGTCGTGTAATTGCTGAACTGATGTATGCTGACTTTATCGTTTGCTCCGGTGACGAAGTATTTAACCAAATGGCTAAATGGCAAGGTATGTCTGCCGGCGCTTTGCAAATGCCTGTTGTATTGCGTGTACCCGTTGGTTTCAAATACGGTGCTCAACACTCTCAAGACTGGACCGGCTTGTGCGCTCATGTTCCCGGCTTGAAGGTTGTTTACCCTGTAACTCCTTACGATGCTAAGGGTCTTATGAACACCGCTTTGAAAGGTACCGACCCCGTTTGCTTCTTTGAAAGCCAACAATTGTACGATAAGGGCGAAGAATTCGTTAAAGAAGGTGTACCCGAAGGTTACTACGAAATTCCCTTTGGTGAACCCGCTGTTCGTACCGAAGGTAAAGACGTTACCATTTTGACCATTGGTGCTACCTTGTACACCGCTATGGCTGCCGAAAAGATTTTGCGCGAACAATATGGCATTACCGCCGAAGTTATCGACGCTCGTTCCGTTGTTCCCTTCAACTACGAAAAAGTTATTGAATCGGTTAAGAAGACCGGCCGCATTGTATTGGCTTCCGACGCTGTTGCCCGTGGTAACATTTTGAACGACATGGCTCAAAACATCACCAACCTGGCCTTCGATTACTTGGATGCTCCTCCCGTTGTGGTTGGTTCTCAAAACTGGATTACTCCTGCTGCTGAGTACAATGAACAATTCTATCCCCAACCCAGCTGGATTATCGACGCTATCCACGAAAGAATTCTTCCCATTCCCGGCTATGTTGCCAAACACAGCTACACCAACGAAGAATTGTTGCGTAAAGCCAAAAAAGGTGTTTAATTCTACCGCTTTGTGTAGTTAAATGACCAAAAGGGCTGTTTCATCATAATAAGGTGAAACAGCCCTTTGTTTTTGAATAAGGTCATTCTATTCGCCCAAAAGGGGATTTGCTTATGTTCGTTATTGACTTAAAAACTACAAATCCTTACGTGAACCTCGCCACCGAGGAGTATTTGTTGCACCATAAAACCGGGGACTTTTTTATGCTTTGGCAAAACGAACCCTGCATTGTGGTGGGTCGCAACCAAAACACCTTGGCAGAAATTAACCACGACTATGTAACCGAACATAACATTCCCGTGGTGCGTCGGTTAACCGGCGGCGGTGCGGTGTTTCATGATTTGGGCAACCTGAACTATACCTTTATTGAGGCAGATGCCAAGGACAAATTCGGCAATTACGCCGTGTTTTCTACCCCGGTAATTGAGGTGTTGCACGCCCTCGACGTGCCCGCCACGGTGAGCGGTCGCAACGATTTGCTGGTGCATGACAAAAAAATCTGCGGCAATGCTCAAACCATGTTTCATGGTCGCATGATGCATCACGGATGTATTTTGTTTTCTGCCAACGTAAACCACCTTACCCATGCCTTAAAGGTAAACCCCTTGAAAATTCAAAGCAAGGGTATCGCATCGGTACGCTCCCGCGTGACCAACATTGCCGAGCATTTGACCGCCCCCCTGCAAGTAGGCGATTTTCGTCGATTGTTGCTGGAGCAGGTGTTGTCAAAAGACGGCAACGAGTTGTATGAACTCACTCCGCAAGACCAAGAAGCAATCGACCGTTTGTATGTGGAAAAATACAGTACCTATGAATGGAATTTTGGCTTTAAAAAAGCCTATTCTTTTTATAAAGATACCTTGTTTCCCGCCGGTCTTGTCAATTTGTCTATGGACATTAAAGAAGACAAAATTGCCGCCTTGTCGGTTAAGGGAGACTTTTTCGGTATTGCCGACGTGGCGGAGTTTGAATCGGCTATGATTGGCACGGCATATGAGCCCACCGCCGTTTTGCATCGGTTGCAAACCCTTGATTTTTCTACCTATTTTGCCGGTATTACACCGGAAGAATTTTGTAAAGCATTATTTTGAAAGGATTGAATCCCATGAAAGCAGTTATGTATGGTGCCGGTAACATCGGCCGTGGCTTTATTGGCCAACTTCTTTCTCAATCGGGCTATCACGTAGATTTCATTGACGTAGCCCCCGCAGTGATTGAACAACTGAACACCCAAAATCAATATCCCGTGCGTATTCTTTATAAAGACACCTATGAAGAAACCATGGTAACCAACGTTGCTTGCATCGACGGCAAAGACCCCGAGGCTATTGCCACCGCCATTGCCGAAGCCGACGTAATGGCTACCGCAATCGGTGTAAACGTATTGAAATTCATCATCGGCAACATCGCCCAAGGTCTTAAAAAACGTTGGGAAAACCCCGACAAAGCTCCTCTGAACATCATCATTTGCGAAAACCTGATTGGTGCTGACGCTTATTTGAAAGGCGAAATCGCAAAATTGATGAACGACGACGAAAAGAAATTGTTGGACGAAAAAGTTGGTTTCGTAGAAGCCTCTATCGGCCGTATGGTGCCCGTTCAAACCGACGAAATGAAAGGTGACAACCCTCTGCGTGTTTGCGTAGAAAGCTTCGGCATTCTGCCCGTAGACAAGGCCGCTTTCAAGGGTGAAATCCCTGCCATCAAAAACATGGTGCCTTTCACTCCCTTTGAATTCTACATTGAACGCAAATTGTTCATCCACAATATGGGTCACGCCTTCACCGCTTATCTCGGTGCTTTGATGGGTGTGGATTACATTTGGCAAGCCATTGAAAACCCCACCGTAGAACTGCTGGTTCAACGTGCTATGCAACAATCGGGTATCTCGCTGGCTGCCAAACACAACGTGCCTTATATCGAAATCAATGACCACGTGTTGGATTTGCTCAACCGTTTCGGCAACCGTCAATTGGGCGATACCGTAAAACGGGTTGGTAACGACTTGAACCGCAAACTCAACCCCAACGATCGTATCGTTGGCGCTCTGAATATGTGCGTTGCCCAAGGCATTACCCCCAATTACATTTGCCTTGCCGCTGCCGCCGCCATGAACTTTGCTCATGACGAAGTTTCTCAAAAACCCGCTACCGAAATTCTGGCTGAAATCTGCAAGATCGACGCTGATTCTGAAGCAGGCAAAACCATTTTGGCTTATGACAAAATGATTAAAGACGGCGCTACCGTGGAAGAACTGTTGGCTGCTGTACGGTAAATACTAGAAGGAAAAAGGCTATCGCAACAGCGATAGCCTTTTTTGTTATATACATACTCACCCTACGACAAACGATTGCCGCATACCGCACAAATGGTTTATGAGTAGCGGCATTTAGGTAAGCTTGGTACACCTGCTCCACAGGTGCTTCGATATAAAATCCCACATCTCTTCTCATGGTTATTCCTCCCAATTTCGTGAATTACTCACAGTACAAACCGATTTCTTCAAAAGTCAAGTCGCTTCTCTCCTCCGCTATCCATTTATTACTTTACATTCGGGTCCAAAAGTGATATACTGTATTTACCACACAAATTGAATCATGGCATAATGCAAGAGAATGTATTTTTATTTTGGTAAAAATGCATTCTCCATTTGTGCATTCCTTGTGTTATGCCGGATGATTTGTGTGGTAGCAATCAGGAGTTATGCATTTTTCGGTGTGTGTAACGATGGTTGCACACACTTTTTTATTTTTGGAGGAAATAATCTATGAACTTGAACTGCAAAACCAAACGAATTCCCAAAGATTTGCGTAGTTGTTATGCTACTGATACCACTACCTATAACCTTTGGGTTTGGAGCAATCGAATTGTATTTTGGGGAAAGATTTTATTTTGGGTATTGCTGGTAATCGGTCTGTTTGATACCATCAACCAAATCCGAACCATCAGCGAAATCGAGGAGCTTCCTTCGGAAGCACTCCTTGCCCTCATAGTATCCTATGGTGGCGCCGTTCCTTCTCTTTTCGAAGTCATTATCACCAATATGTTCCTCTGGTTTGTGTATGCTGTGCTGGAATACTATGCCAGTCGTATCCTCGCCCTGCTAGTTGATTCCTTGGCCTCCATCGTACATAACACACGAATCACCGCAGATGTTGCGTTATATCAACAAGCGCAAGCAGAAGGATACTCAGAACCGATTCCCGTTGCGCAACCAACCGCCGAGTCTGTTACCCCTTCCGCATCTGCACCACAAGCGTCGCCACGCCCCCATACTATTATAGACCCAACCACCAACACCTGGCGATGTGCCCATTGTGATGAGAGCAATCCCCGCTCCGCACTGTACTGCAAAAACTGCGGAAAATACCGATAATATCATATAAAAAACGAGCCAAGGATTCTTGTCTCGTTTTTTTGCCCTTTATTAATCTTTATCATCCGACACCACAGAAAACAATTTGAATTCGGCCTCGGTCATCACGTAGATATCGGTACTCTTTTTCTGTTTTTGACCGGCAGAAACAAACCCATTTTCGTCACGGCCGATAACAATCGCAGGTGCTACCTTGATCACCCCGATTATCGGGTGGAACGGTTGGCGGAATTACCGGCTGTTGTTTGCTAAAAAAACAAATAATGTCTATCGCAAACGCGGTAGCCGTTTTTGTATTAAAACCACTCGAAAAGTTGCGTGGTTCAAAAAAGTTTAAAGAATGAATCATAAAAATCAATCCCCGACCGTATTGCTACGGTCGGGGGTTCTGCTATGGGTTAAAACCGATAACTGCCGGGTTGCAAGTCATACGTTTTGCCGTCAATTTCGGCGGTGGCGGGCACGGGGGTGGTGATTTCATAAATCACTTTTCCCTCGGTATTGTGCCGCCAGAAGGAACGGGCAAGGCCATGGGGTGTTTCAAATTCGGCACCCAAGGAATCAATCTTTGAAGTGGGATGGGGGGCAAAATGAATTTTGCTAAATCCTGCCCTGGCAGGGGTGATGCCTGCCGCCACTTCATACAGCCAATCGGCCACCGCACCGTAAGCGTAGTGGTTATAGGAATTCA
This sequence comes from Clostridia bacterium, assembly GCA_017556785.1. Taxonomy (GTDB): domain Bacteria; phylum Bacillota; class Clostridia; order Oscillospirales; family Acutalibacteraceae; genus UMGS1484. The sequence continues at coordinate 8,302 of JAFYMD010000131.1, forward strand.
TGGTTTCGGGCCACAACTTGCCTTCGGGGGTAATCCCGTCCCAATGCTCCCAAATGGTGGTGGCGCCCATGGTTACGGGGTAAAGCCAAGAGGGGTATTCCTCTCGCAACAGCAAGGTGTAGGCAAGGTCGGTGTAGCCATATCGGGTGAGCACGTGAAGAATGTAGGGGGTCCCCAAAAATCCCGTTTGGATTTTGTCACCGTCATCATGAATCCGCTGTGCCAAGGCGGCGGCGACTTCTTCGGGATTGGGGGTCAGGTTAAACTGCAACGCCAATACCATTTCGGTTTGGGTGGCATAGGTGCCCTCAAAGGTTTGAATAAAGGTTTGTTTAACAGTTTCGTACAATGCCTTGTATTGGGTCACATCTTGTCCCAAAACATCCCCCACCATACCAATGAGTTCGGCCGAATGGGCATAAAAGGCGGTGGCGATTAAATCGTCACGGGTCTGCCCTTTGCACACGCCAAAAGGAGCGGTCAGTTCCAGCCAGTCACCGTAATGGCCGCCGCCTGTCCATAATCCTTTGGTGGTTGTTGTATTGGTAATGTAATCCACCCATCGTTTCATCGCGTCAAAGGTTTGGGCTAAAATCTCGGTTTTGCCGTAGGTCTGATACAACTGCCACGGGCAAATGGTGACGGCATCTGCCCAAGCGGCGCTGATCATGCAGTCCACCATGGCGGGAATCACCGGCGGAATGGCGCCGTTTGCCATTTGCTCGGATTGCAAATCCGCCAGCCATTTGGTAAAAAACCGATATACGTCGTAATTATATGCGGCGGCTTTGATAAATACCTGAGCATCTCCCGTCCAGCCCAAACGCTCGTCCCGTTGAGGGCAATCGGTGGGAACGTCCAAATAATTGCTTTTTTGTCCCCACAACACGTTTTGGAACAGTTGTTGCAATTTGGGATGGGTGGTAATAATGCGCCCCGTTTGCCGCAGGTTAGAGTGCATGACCACGGCGGTGAAGCAGTCGGGGGTGATGCCTTCGGGCGCCGCATCGATTCGCACGTAGCGGAATCCGTAAAAGGTGAGGGTGGGCATAAAGGTTTGGTGCCCCTCGTTGCAGGTGTATTCATACTGGCATTTGGCGGCGCGGTAGTTTAGGTTGTAAAAGTTGCCGTCGGCATCTAAAATCTCGGCAAAGGAAAGAGAAAGCACCTCACCCGCTTTGGCGGTTAGGTCAATGGCGATGGTGCCGGTCATGTTTTGGCCAAAATCCAAAACGGTTTCGCCTTTTGGGGTGGTAATGACCCCAATGGGTTTCAACCGTTCTTGGGTGCCAATGGTTTCCCCTTGTTGGGGAATCAGCATGCTTTTGTCTTGATTTTGCGCCAAGACCGCTTGTCCCAGCGGAGTGCGAGGGGCGGTGGCATCGAAAATCATGCCGTCGTAAATATCGCAAAACCGATACCCATGTGTAAGGGTGGAAAAGGATTCATCTGACCCGATGATTTCTTGTGTGCCGTCGGCGAAGGTGAGGGTAAGCTCACACAAAACCGCTTGTTCTCGGCTTTCGAACACTCGTTGATAGGAGGGGGTGAACCAAGAACCGTATAGGCCATACCACCCTTTTGCCAACTGAATGGAAAGGGTGTTGTTTTCTTTCAATAACTCGGTTACGTCATAGGTTTGCACCTGCAACCGTTTCTCATAATTGGTCCAACCGGGGGCCAATACAAAATCTCCGATGCGGTTGCTATTCAAGCTCGCTTCATAAACCCCTCTTGCGGTGATGGCAAGGGTGGCAGATTGTAATTGTTTTGTTACCGCAAATGTTTTTGTAAAAACCGGGCAACCTTCGGCAGATTGGGGGGATCGAATCCATTTGGCGTTTGAAAACATTGGAAATGCTCCTCACTTTTGGTAGCGTTTTAAATCGTACAGGCGATACTACAACCTTTTTCTGCCGCTTCAAAAGCGGCGTCCACCACCTGCATTACACGCAGGGCTTGTGCGGGTTTTACAATCAATTCGGCCTTGCCGTCAATTTTATCGCAAATATTTTGGTAATACTCTTGCAAGTGGGGTTGCATATCGGGCAGGGCAATCTCTTCCACCGTTTCTTTGGGGCGAGGGGCCATGGTACGGGTGGGGCCTGCTTCGGTATAGGTAATGACTTCGTCCCAAGCCATTTCGTTTTCGTCCGCAAGGCGAATGATTTTGCCTTTGGCATCCCATCCGTCAATTTGCAAGGTGCCGTCTTCACAAGAAACGTGCCAACGGGGTTGCAAAATAAAGCAGTTGGTGGCAACCTCGATCAGGGCAGAAATGCCGTTTTCAAACCGCAAAAACAGTTTCATGTTATCGTCCACTTCCACACCGGGCATCAGGGCGAACAAGTGTGCCCCCACTTCTACCACAGGGGAATCAATCATCCACATAATTTGGTCTAAAAGGTGAATCCCCCAATCCAACAGCATACCGCCACCTTCGGCTTTGACCCCTCGCCAGCCGTTGAGCACACGGCGAGAGCCTTGTACACGGCTTTCGATGTAATAAGGTTTGCCAATGGTGCCGTTTTTCAGCACCTCTTTTACGGTGACAAAATCTTTATCCCAACGGCGATTTTGATGAACCGTAAACACTTTTCCGCATTCTTTTGCCACCGCCAACACTTCTCCCAGCTCGGCGGCGTTCATCATAACCGGTTTTTCGCAC
>JAFYMD010000132.1 GCA_017556785.1 Clostridia bacterium
CGTTATCGGTCGAAGAATTTATGAAGTGAGGATTTTGGACTTACCGAGGAAAAAGCGCAGGCAATACTGTATGTATTAACGAGCATTTTGACGACGGTAGGGCGAAAATCCGCCTTCATAAATCGTGGTTCAAGTCACCATGCTTTGGCTATTGCCCCCTTTTGTCGTAGGGGCAAATGCCTTCATCTCCCCGCCTGAATTTAGTAACCACCACAGGGAAAAGGGAAAAACGGATTCTTCGCTTCGCTCAGAATGACAAAGATGGGAAATATGGTTGCATAAAACCGCAAGTTGGTTTTGTCGTCAAACTTTATTAAGGTTATATACAACAAAATCCACCAACTATGTCATTGCGAGGCGAAGCCGTGGCAATCCGCGTCCCCCGGGCCACCGAAAAACGGAGTTTTTTGGGGAAGAGGAGGAACAGCGGAGCACGCAAGTTTTCACCGCAGGTGGAAACGCAGTTGCGTAGCCTTGTTCCGACGGTGTGGCAATCCGCATCCCCCGGGGATCCCTTGACATTTTAGTAAAAAAGCGGTATCATAATCATAGCGAATACACATATTAATCAAAAAGGAGAATGCTCTATGAGAAAACTGTTATCGGTATTGCTGATAACGGGACTTTGCTTGGCTGCTTTCTCCGGTTGCAGTTCCGAATCTACCACCAACACCAACGGTACCCAATCGGGCAGTCAAACAACCACCCAAGACGGCACAAAAACCGACATGAACGTACCCTTTGACTTGGTAGAAGGGCTCGACTATACCCTGACTGCTTGTGACCCTGTTACCAAAGCCGCTCTGCCCCTGCTGTATTTGTACGGCACCCAGCCGGACGACGGCCGCCTGAACGACGGCAAGGTGTTTGGGGAGACCGAATACGACAACGACAGTTACCTGCCGTTTCTGATCGAATTGGAAGAGTGCAAAAGCAGAGAATTTCAAATTACCTTTACCACCGACGGCAAAAACGATGCTTGTGCCGTGGTGTTTCACAATGCCGAATTCGGTATGACCACCAGCCTTTCGGTAGACGAAATTGCGGTGGGCGACACCGCCGACAGTTTGACCGCGGTTGATTTTGAAGACGATATGACCAACAAACTGGGGGGCGGCTTTGCCGACCACGTGCTGAGCTTTGAGCCGGTCAATTTTAAGGTGATCACCATTACCTTTACCGGAGCGGGGGCTGACTACATTGCCTTTTCGGAAATCAGCGTATTGGGTTTCCCCACCGGCCAAGGGGCGACCTATTTGCCGGCTGGCTGGCAACCGGGGGACGAGATTCCCGACGGTACGGTGCCCGACCAAGAGGATTTGGACAAGTCAGAGCCCAGCGATCCCGGCACGATTTTACCGCCGATTGCATCCACGCCTTCTACGCCCGGCACACCTCACAGCCGGGCGGCAACAACGGCTCTAAGCCAAGCGGCGGAACTCCGGCACAAAACGGCGACGATTCCGCCAACCGCCCTGCCGATCTGCCCACCGGTGGGCTGAATTCTTACGAAAATCAAGTGGTCGGCAACTGGATCGGCTCCGATCCGGAAAGCGGCGATGCGGTCGATCTGTCCTTTTACAACGACCGTTCGGGATTTATGGTGCAATCGGGCTCCAATGCCACCTTCCGCATTTTGTTCTTCTGGAAGATCGAAAACGGCACCATGACCATGTACTTTAATTTCCTGGGGTACCGTGCGCACGTGACCCCCTATAAGGTTAGCGGCAATACCTTTACCATGCAAGATGAGGACGGCCGTGTTACCACCTTTACCAGACAATAAGCAAGCAACCAAACCATAGCAACCCCAAATGCCGACCTTCGCTTTTGGCGGCAAAAGGGGAGCGACCGACATTTTTTCATTGACAAATTTCCCAAAGGGGAGTAAAATACTAATAGTTTGATTCAAAGAGGTGAGCCCTGTTGGACAGTAGTCACAGTCGACCGTATGAAAAACAATTTGGCAATTTGCGGGTGACCGACAGGGTGTCGTCTGATCGCTGAGGCGATTCATGAAAATCCCTCCGGCTTTCACCCTTGCATTTTGCTGTGCAGAAAGGTGTGAAACGCATGGAGGGTTTTTCTTTTGATTCCTTGTTTGAGCTGTTAGAACAAGGCAACTTAAAACAACTGCGTGAGGAATTGATCGACCTAAACGTAGTTGACATTGCCGAATTTTTGGAAACAACGCCCATTGACAAGTTGCTTCTGATTTTTCGTATTTTACCCAAAAGTTTGGCGGCAGAGGTTTTTGCCTATTTGGAAACCGACAACCAAGCCAAAATTGTTAACTCAATCACCGACACCGAGCTTTCTTACTTGGTTGAAGAATTGTACGTTGACGACGCGGTAGATTTTTTGGAAGAGGTTCCTGCCAGCGTGGTGCGCCGTGTGTTGGCCAGCGCTACGCCCCAGACCCGTGAAGTGATCAATCGGGTGTTAAAGTACCCCGAAAATTCGGCGGGGAGTGTTATGACCACCGAAATGGTGGAGTTCCACAACCGTTACACCGTGCGAGAGGCGATTGCCCAAATTCGTCGCACCGGGCTGGACAAAGAGACCATTTATACCTGCTACGTGATCAACGACCATCGGAAATTAAAAGGGGTATTGCCCTTACGGCGGCTGTTGCTTGCGGAAGAAGATACCTTGATCAAAGACATTATGGTGGAAGACGAGCAGGTGATTTCGGTCAACACCCATGACGACCAAGAGCAGGTTGCCGACATGGCTCGCAAATACGACCTGTTGAGCGTGCCTGTGGTAGACAACGAAAATCGCCTGGTGGGGATCATCACCATCGACGACATCGTGGACATTATCGAAGAAGAAAATACCGAAGACTTGGAAAAAATGGCCTTGATGACCCCGTCGGAAGAAACCTACCTGAAAACAGGGGTGTTTACCCATGCCAAAAGCCGTATTTTGTGGCTTATGATTTTGATGGTGTCTTCTACCCTCACCGAGCAGATCATAAACGGATTTGAAAACTCCTTGGCCATGTTTGTGGGATTGACCGCTTGCATTCCCATGCTGATGGGTACGGGAGGAAATGCGGGCAACCAAACCTCTACCTTGATCATTCGCGGACTTGCCCTGGGGGAAGTTACGGTAAAAGACTATTTCCGAGTTCTGTGGAAAGAGGTGCGGGTATCGCTGATTTGCGGCGGTGCTTTGGCGGTGGGCAACTTTGCCCGTATGTGGTTGCTTGCCCAATGGGGAATTCAACCCGTTTCGGGGGTGACCGCCATTTTGGTGGTGTGTATTGCCATGATGTTGGGGGTAGTGGTGGCCAAGTGCATTGGATGTACCTTGCCCATAGCGGTAAAGCTCATTCACTTAGACCCTGCGTTGATGGCAGGCCCCATGATCACCACCATAGTAGACGGCATTAGCTTGGTGATCTATTTTGCGGTGGCACGGATGTTGCTGATGTAGCCCTATTTGACAAACAACAAAACACTTCTGCACGCTCGGTTGGGAGCAGGCAGAAGTGTTTTTTTCTTATACCGACGTTGTTTGGTCGGCTTGGACAGTTAATTTTTCCATGGCGGTAATGACCGATTCCAGCGCCTTCATGGGGGTTTGGGTTTTGATGAGTTTGACCGAAATATAGGGCTTGTTGCCTGCGTTGAGCAAAATGCGACCTTTCATTTGGTCAGCCAATTTTAAAACCAGCGACACGTCGGGGGCGGTTTGGTACAGCAGCAGGTTTTCGCTTCGTTGCACCGCTTCGGTAATGCCCAGCGCCGCCGCACGGTTGCGTAGCTCGGCAATGTGGATCAGCCCCATGACCGCTTCGGGGGGTGGGCCGAACCGATCGATCAGTTCGTCGATTACGTCGCCTGCATCGTCGTCGTTACGAATATCGGCAATGCGGCGGTACATTTCCAATCGGCTTTGCAGGTCGTCGATGTAGCCTTCGGGAATGTGGGCTTCGATTTGCAGGTCGACCATACATTCCGCTTGGGTTTGTACCGTACC
>JAFYMD010000133.1 GCA_017556785.1 Clostridia bacterium
ATTTCTACAATCATCAGCGTATTCAATTAAAAACAAAACTGACACCACTTGAAAAGCGATGTCAGTTCGTTGCTTAAATTCTAATACAAACTACCATTAGGGTCTTTTTTGTACTGTCCGCACAATTTGGGGCAGTCTAACAGTTGGCATAGCCCTTTTTGTATGTGATATTAGAATTATCGTGCATTCATCATAGTTAAGAAACAGGCAACCATACCAATTATGGTCAAAACGGTAAAGAATACCACGCAGTTTTTAATTGTTCGAATGAACCGTAATTGTTTGTATGTAAGATACTCTTTTATTTCAGCTTCGGTTAAATCTGTTTCGCATACGGTATAAAACTCGGTTGTAGGTTCTCCCGTAGGATCATCAGCGTAAGCAAAGACACCGTCGGGGAGAGTTTCACCATTTTTTAACAATTGTTGATATTTCTCGTTTTCTTGTTTTGTGCAGGGAATTTTTTGCAGTAAATCAAATTCCGATTTGTAAGCACGCAACTTATCTCGTAGGTCGATTTTTTCTTTTGCCATTATATATACCTCCGTTTCTTTATGTACTTATTTTACCACAATTTTACCACAGTTTCAAACCAAATTAATAGAATTTATAAGACCATATAAACTTTTTCAAACTTGTTATTAATGTCGCCCTTCTTGCTTATGCATTCCTCTTACGAAAAGAGAAAATCAATATTTTGAAGGTATGATTAAAAGCCGATGAAGAAGACTTGATTCCTCGTCGGCTTTTCTCATCTCATCACCTTAATCAAACGGAACATTTCGTCCGGCCCTTCGTCGGGGGCGTGCTTTTCATCCTCAAACATTTCGTGCTCAGGCTGAAAATGTTTGCACCAAAATTGGTCTATCTGAAAACCGCACTTGTTTACGTAAAAGTGAATATTGCGCTTCTCAAAATAGGGTGTACAAGTTTCCCAAACCTTAGTTTCAGGGTGAAGAGCCTCAACTGCAAGCCACGCACCGTATCCGATGCCTTTGGCGTGTTCCTTGGGGGAGGTGAACAGAATTTCCAAGTGATTGTGGTTGGTCTCGCGGTCGATCTTAAGAATTACACCGCCCACCTTTTTTCCGTCAACAACGATTCGGTAGGTCTCGTTCTGCGGATCATCGATCGCGCGTTCAATGGTTTTTCGTGATATGACCTCTCCATCGCCGTCAATGTGATCATCGCTCTCGCCGAACGCCTGCAGTGCGCCATATTTGAACGAACATTGGTTGTCCCAAATAAACTGTTCGCGGTCGTCTGCAGTCAAGGGGATAAGCTCAACTTTTGTGTTTTTCATAAATCCTCCTAAAAATGAAAAAACTCCGGCTATTGTCTGCACAATAACCCGAGCTCACTCGGACACCTAATCCGGCCTACGAACGCTACGGCGTTCTGCCTCCGGTGACCATGTTTGTTCTCTTATTATAGCATAAGCAAGACAAAATTACAAGACCCGATTTACCCAAAGAGAATTTGAAAAAATGGGTAAAATAGTCCTCGAACAAGTTGAAAAAATGTGTTACATGAAACTTCGGTGAAATGCGCTCTAATTTTCAAATGAGCACACGGCTGTTGATCGGTATGTCGTAGACTCTCCTATTTTCCCCCGCCAAGGGTCACCTTGGCGGTTTTCTTATATCCTTAAAAAGAATTTATAAAAATCATTTCACCAAAAACACCGAAAAGGGGAGAGCGTTCTGTGAAAAGATGTTGAATTTTTGCGGACGAAGGTCTATAATAAATACAATATCTGCCGGTGGTGATAAGCGAGTTGGGGTTGCTTGGTTGCCAAATGCAACAAAGCAATCTTTGGCAGAGAACTTTATAAAAAACGTGTGTTATGGGAGGTAACGCAAATGGCGTTGTTTGATGCGAAAAAAGTAAAAGACCAATGTGTTTTATGGATTCGAAAGTTTTTTGAGGAAAACGGTCCCGATTGCAATGCGGTATTGGGAATTTCCGGTGGCAAAGACAGTTCTATTGCCGCGGCCTTGTGCGTAGAAGCATTGGGTGCCCACCGCGTGATCGGGGTACTTATGCCCAAAGGGGAACAACATGACATAGACATGGCATATTTGCTGGTCAACCATTTGGGAATCAAGCACTACGAAATCAATATCCAATCTGCGGTAGACGGTCTTTTGGAAAGCATGCCCGAGGAACTACCCTTTTCCCAACAAGCCAAAACCAATTTGCCGCCTCGCATTCGAATGGCTACCGTGTATGCGGTTTCCCAAAGCTGCAACGGTCGGGTTTGTAACACCTGCAATCTTTCGGAAGATTGGGTGGGATATTCCACCCGTTACGGCGATGCCGCCGGCGATTTCAGTCCGTTGTCGCATTTGACAGTAGCGGAGGTCAAGGAAATCGGCAGAGAATTGAATCTGCCTGCGGTTTTGGTAGACAAGGTGCCCATCGATGGCCTATGCGGCAAAACCGACGAGGAGAATCTGGGCTTTACCTATGAGGAATTGGACAAGTATATTCGCACCGGTGTGATCGAAGATCAAGACAAAAAACAAAAAATCGACACCATGCACAAGAGAAATTTGTTCAAGCTGCAATTGATGCCGTCCTTTGACCCTACCGAATTTGAGCAATAACGCGTAGTCAAACCAAGGAGACGATCTTATGAAAACCGTAAAGATCACCGTAATGCGCCGTACGGAATACACCGATTTGATGGCGCAATATGAAAATCCCATAGAACACCCTTGCGACATGGTGATAGGGCAGGTGTTTTATTGCCGTGACGGACAAAAGCCCGTGGGCTTTTGCGACAGTGCGTGGGACAGCATTGCCCCGTTTGCGGTGGCATTGGCACAAGGGGGCGGCAATTTTTATGACGGATGGATGAAAGACCCCTTTTCGGCTATGATCTCGTGCAACGACGGATTTCGCCCCGTGAGTTTTTATTTAGAGGTTTGTGAATAAAATAAACCCATTTTAAAAAGCGGAGATTTGCAAAAGGAGTGTTTTATTGTGCAAATGATTTGTTACCCCAAGTGCACCACCTGCCAACGGGCAAAGAAATGGCTCGACGACAGCAAGGTGGATTATGAATTAAGAGATATTAAGTTCGACAAGCCATCGCTTGAAGAGTTGACCGAATGGTATCACAAAAGCGGGTTGCCTTTGAAACGCTTTTTTAACACCAGTGGTCTTTTGTATAAATCATTAGACCTTAAAAATAAACTTCCCGAAATGAATGAAGACGAGATGCTAAATCTCCTCGCATCAGATGGCATGCTTGTTAAGCGACCATTGCTGATTGGCGACCGATTTGTGTTGGTGGGATTTAAACAAGACCAATGGGAATCGGTGCTTTTAACCCACGAATCCCAAAAATAAAGCGAGGAACTTTTTATGACAAAATTAAGAGAATTAACCCAACGGTATGTAATTGTGTTTGTCGTGGTATTGACCGTTGCCTTTCATTATATAATGCACCTTGTCAGTTATGTTTCAAGTCTGTTTACTTCTGACCTGCTTATATACGACAGCATTTCGATTTTGCTGAACATGATTTGGCCTGTGGGGTTGGCGTTGTTGCTGGGTTACGGATTTGTTTTTAAACAAAAAGGATTTGGCAAAACCCTAAAGGCGGGGGCGGGATTTGCCGCGGTATATTTTTTGTTTTCGATATTTTCCGTTGCTACGGCTTTACAAAAACCAAATGCACAATGGCAATCTTCCAGCGCAATATTGGTTTCGGTGGTATTGTTGATTGGCATTGGTTTGCGAGAAGAACTGTTGTTTCGCGGTGTAATTGCAAACGCTCTTGCGTTGAAATACGCCAAGTCCACCAAGGGAATTTGGTTGACCGTGTTGGTGTCGTCGGCTGCTTTCGGTTCGGTTCATCTTTTTAACTATTTTGCCGGCGTAAACTTTGGAACAGCCTGCCTTCAATCGCTGGTCGGTATGGCGGCGGGGGCAATGTTTTGCGCCGTTTATTTGCGAGGCGGTAACGTGTTTGCCATTATGTTGATTCATTCTTTGGTGGATTTTTCCGGTTTGTTTCAATCTTTGTTTTTGAAGAACAACGGAAACGAGATTGACCAAATGAATCAACTTAGCTGGAATTCCATGATTATGATTCCGCTGTTTTTCTTGCTGGTGGCATTTCTTTTGAGAAAATCCAAACGTCCTGCTGTGTTGGAACGCATGGAAACCCTGCGTGAAACATATGGAATAAAAGCTTAATTACCAGTAAAAACATAAAAAATTGCCCTCTGCATGGTGTTCATGCAGGGGGCATTTCTTATGGTATCAATTAAACTTTGGTAACGGTGGTTTGTAACACGGTATGACCGGTCAGTTGCTTACTGCGGGCATCGGGGCCGCACAAACCAACGTAAACGTCAAATTCCTTGTCGTCTACCACCCGTTCCCCTTGTTCATTGACCACCGTAAAGGCGGCGGCATCTACCGTAAGGGTAAGGGTTTTGGTTTCGCCTGCTTTGGTGGGCACACGGGAAAAAGCACACAAGGCGGGGTTAAGGGGGGCAAGTGCCGAGGTTTTACCCTTAATATACACTTGCACCAAGGGAGCGTAGTCCCATTCCCCTTGGTTTTCCAAGGTGACCGTAATGGGCAAGGTGTCGGTAACCGTGTCGGCTATTTCCACCTTGGTGATTTCTGCTTTGCCATAGGTAAGTCCGTAGCCAAAGGGATAAAGAGGTTCTCCTTCAAAATACCGATAGGTGCGGCCTTTCATGTTGTAATCATGGTAGTGGGGCAAGTCTTCGGCACTCTTATAGAAGGTAACGGGCAGATTGGCTTGGGGACAAGCTTTGCCAAACAGCAAATTGGCTACCCCTTTACCACCGCGACCACCGGGATAAAAGGTGTGCAAGATTGCGTCGCAATTGGCATCTTCAAAACTCAGGTCGATCGCACCGCCGGCACACAGGACCACCACGATGGGTTTGTTAAGTTTTACCATTTCTTCGATCAGTTCGACTTGAGGATGAGGTAATTTTAAGGTGTTGCGGTCGCCTGCGCCAAAGGGGTTGTTAGCGTCTCCTTCTTCCCCTTCAAAGGTGGGGTCAAGCCCTACGCACAACACCACCAAATCGCTGTTCTTGGCGGTCATAATGGCTTCGGTGAGCGATTGCAATTCGCTCTCAAACCAGTCGCCGTCTTTTTCCATATAGTGGTGGCAACCACGGGCATACCGTACGGTAATATCGTCACCGCAGGCATTCCGAATACCGTCTACAAAATTGATGTATTCGGCAGAAGTGCCGTTATAGTTTCCGTTCAGACAGTTTACGTTTGCCGCATTGGGGCCGATTACCGCAATGGATTTATATTTAGATTTGTCCAAGGGCAAAATGCCGTTGTTTTTCAGCAGTACACAGCTTTGCTCTGTGGCTTTGATTGCCAACTCTTGGTATTCCTTGCAATCTACCTTGTCAAAGGGAATGGCATCATAGGGACAGTCTTCGCTCATAAGACCCATTTGCAACCGTGTAGTCAACGCTTGTACGGCACTGCGGGTTACGTCTTCTTCGGAAAGCAGGCCTTCTTCTACCGCTTGTACTACGTGCACGTAAATGTCGCCGCAGTTGATGTCGCACCCAGCGTGTACTGCTTTGGCGGCCGATTCTTGGGGGGATTTTGTCACCTTGTGATTCACGTGGAAGTCGTGAATAGCGCCGCAGTCGGACACGAAATATCCGTCAAAGCCCCATTGTCCCCGAAGCAATTCTTGAATCATCCATTCATGGCCGCAGCAAACTTCCCCGTTTAAGCGGTTGTAAGCACCCATGACCGAGGCAACTTTGCCTTCTTTTACGGCGGCTTCGAAGGCGGGCAGATAGGTTTCGTACAAGTCCTTGTTGTTTACCACGCTGTCGAATTCGTGACGACCTTGTTCGGGACCGCTGTGTACGGCATAGTGCTTGGCGCAGGCGGCGGTTTTCAGGTAGTTTTCGTCATTCCCTTGCAATCCCTTAATATAAGCCACGCCCAAGCGAGAGGTGAGGTAGGGATCTTCGCCGTAGGTTTCTTGCCCACGTCCCCAACGAGGGTCGCGGAAAATGTTGATATTGGGCGACCATAGGGTCAAGCCCTTGTAACGACCTACTACGCCTTGTTTTTGATTTTCGTTGAATTTGGCGCGAGTTTCGGTGGCAACCGCGTCTCCGATTTCTTGCAAAAATTCAGGGTCAAACATAGCCGCCAAACCAATGGCTTGGGGAAATACGGTGGCAGTACCGGTACGGGCTAAGCCGTGCAACCCTTCGTTCCACCAGTTGTAGGCGGGAATTCCCAACCGGGGTACCCCGGGGGAGTTGTATCGCAACAGCGATGCTTTTTCGACCAAGTCCATTTGAGCGACCAATGATTCGGCTTTTTGCCGTAATTCGTTAATCCGTTGTTGATTCATGGCAGTTGCCTCCATATATAAAGTAAAACGAAATCCGTTCACGTGCACAGTACCATATTTCCCGCGATTTGTCAACCGATTTGGCAAAAAAACATCACATATTTTTGTATGGGGGCACATACAATGAAATAGCCAAATTAGGAGTTGATGGTATGAAGGAGCAAGCTACCCATCGTGCGGTTTTGTTGGGAGAATATATTTTAGACACAGGGGACACCGTACGCGCCGCCGCCAAGGTGTTTAAGATCAGTAAATCCACCGTACATAAAGACGTTTCACAGCGGTTGAAGGGGTTAGACCCTTTGTTATACCGCAGGGTTAAGCAGGTGTTGGAGCATAACAAGGCGCAACGACATATTCGCGGGGGATTGGCAACCCGTGAAAAGTACCTGCACCGGGCAAAGGGGCGGTAACGGCACAGGAACACAGACGAAAAACAAATGAAAAAGTGTGGTAGTGTGTGGGAGAAAACCGCAAACAAGAAGCGAGGAACATGGAGTTCCTCGCTTCTTACGTCTGTTTGACATTTTTTTGACCTCTCGAAGTACCGACGTACTCCTTCGGGTCAAAGAAAATGTCATCCTGCACCATTCCTGCCCCTTTGCCGATCGGTGGGCGGTAAAGGAGCAGGAATAAAGCAGGGACACAGACGAAAAACAAGCAAAAAAGACGAAGAAAAAATGCCACTCGCATAGCGGGTGGCATTTGGTTTATTCTTGTGTAGGTTGTTCGGATTTGGGTTGGAACAAAATCGAGGGGGTTTCGATTACCATAAGCGGCCATTGGGGGTCGGGGCCAAACAGCATACGTTCCACGGCGCACATTTCGGGACCGTTGGAAGTACCTACTTGAAATACCCAGTGGTGTCCGTTTTTATAGCCGGCATATACGGTGATATGAGAACCCCGTCCGTCACGTTTGCGGTCGTCTTCAAATACAATGATTGAGCCAATGGGGATTTCTTCGTCTTCTTGGAAATCGATATACCCCGACGAGGTACGGCTGGCGGTAAAGCCAATGGAACGGGTGTAGCCTTTGGCAATCCAGTCTTTGGCGGCGGTGTAAAACGAGTGGGCGTTATAGGTGCGTTCAGGCAGGGTGAGCATAGAGGTGTCAATGCCTGCGGCGTTGGGCAAATAGTTAAAGTACACATAGGTGGCAAAAGAAGCGCACACCAAACCGCCTTGTTCAAAGTGGGCAATGTCGGGCAAGCCTTGTTCGTTGGTTTCAAGACCGCTGCTGCCGCCACCGTAGGTAATGTCGGACAAATACCCAAGTCCTCGTTTGTCGGCAGACAAAATATACACCCACATATTGCCGTCGGCACGGTGTTTTTCCATGTTATAGCCGGTGTACAACAAAGCGTCCATAAACACGTTGTCTTCAATATCAAAATTGGTTTTGTACGAGGGGTCAATATAACCGGTGCCGTCTACCCGCACTTTGTCGGGGTGAGAGGAGTCGGATTGAGAGGTTACTTGACTTTGCTCTTGCGAACTTTGGGGTTGAGATTGGGGGGGTGTGGACTCTTGGGGTTCAGACACTTCGGGTTGAGAAGAAACCTCGGGTGCTGAAGAAGCCGCCACCGACGAAGCGGGTTGAGAAGAAAATACCCCTTCTTTGGGAGTACCGCAAGAGGTAAACAGACACACAATCAGCAACAAACTGACTGCGGTAAGTGACCAAGAATGGCGAGTTTGTTTCATAAGTAAATTGCTCCTTATTTGGTTTAAAAAAATTGTAACGAAAACAGAATACTCTGTTATGGCTCGTTTGTCAAGTCAAAAGGCGGAATAAAACAAGAATTTGCCGAAGTCGGCTCTTGAATAAACCCATTTTCAATGCCGGAATCAAACAAAGCGTCGCGGCATTTTTCAAATTCCCGTTGGGTGACCTTGCGACCCAACGGCTTGTGACCTGCCACCGCAGGCATGGGGGTGTACTGACTCATAAGGCTAAACAGAACCCCGTCTTTGGGAAAGGTGTTTGCCACCCAGTCAATCACCGCCAAGGTGTTTTTGGTGTGCCCCGGCAAAATCATGTGGCGAATCAACACCCCTTTTTGCAACAATCCCTGTTGGTCAAATTGGCAGTTTCCCACCTGACGGTACATTTCTAAAATTGCCTGTTTGGCGTGGGTCGGGTAATCGGGGGCAGAAGAATACGCCTTGGCAAGGTCGGGGTCTACGTATTTTAGGTCGGGCAAATAAATTTGAATTTTGCCTTCCAGCGACCGCAGGGCACAAATGCTTTCGTACCCACCGCAGTTGTAAACCACCGGCAAGCCAATGGGGGTTGCCAAGGCTTGACCGATTACGTGAGAAAGGTGGGTGGGGGTTACCAAATTGATGTTGTGTACCCCTTGGTCTTTTAACTGCAAAAAGATTTGCCGCAGTTCTTGGGGGGTTACCGCTTGACCCACCTGCCCGTTGCGGCTGATTTGGGCATTTTGACAGTAAATGCACCCCAAATTGCAACCGGCAAAAAACACCGCACCCGACCCGTTGGTACCGCTGATACAAGGTTCTTCCCACATATGGGGGGCGGCACGGGTGACGGTGGCGGTTTGGGTGGTTTGGCAAAAACCCATATGTTGTTGGTCATGCCGTGAAACGGCACATTGGCGAGGACACAGGGTGCAGGTCAAAACAAATGCCTTCTTTCCCGAATGTTTTACAAAAATTGACAAAAATCGACAAATTGCGAGGAATTACAACCAATTTTGCAACTCTCGTTGCGACAATTCCACCGAATATGCGTAAAGCAGTTTTGCCCACATGGTTTCGTCGGTGTACCCGTAGCACAACCGAATGTGTTGCCCGTTGGCGGTGTATTGCCGCAAAGGGGGTACGGTGGCATATACCGTTTGGGTTTGGTCGGCAGAGCAGGGGGCAAAATACAGAGGAATGTTTTGGGCGGCACAGCGGTCAAACAAATGCAGTAAAGAATAGGGTGTTTTGTGAGCGGGGTCACCCACGCAACAAGTACCCGAATGGTATGCCGAATGCAATACCGCCTTGACGTTTTGCAAATTCAAGCGGTCATAGTTTTGCCCCACGTAAGGGCGCACAAACAAAACACAGTCGGTCAAAGGGGTGGTTTGCAACCGCCAAATAGGCAGTTGCTCTATGGGGCAAACCGACCCACCCGCAAAGGTTTGTACCGCACGGTTTACGGGGGTCATGTCACGGCTGTAAAAGTTGTTGTCGTACAAGCCGCATTGCAACAAATGTTGGGCTTTGTGGCAATAGGTGATTTGGTCGGCGGGGTTTTAGTAGGTGGCATAAACACCCCCTGCAAGCCCACCGTAAATCAGTTCGACTGCGGCGGTGAAATTGGCAACTCCGTTGGCGTTTTGATTCACCGAGCCGTCGGCATTGAGCAAAGGAGAATGGGAAGAAACCAACACCACCGGCAACGAAATTCCCTGCAAAAGCACCGCCAAAAGGGCGGCGGTATATGCCAAGGTGTCGGTGCCGTGGGCAACAATTACCCCTTGGTAGCGGTGCAGGGTGGGCAGCAACCTTAACCATTCTTGCGCCATTTGGTTATAGTGGTCTATGGTCATGTTTTCGCTGAGTATACCAAACGACCTACCTTGTTCAAATTCCGCCGTTTTGGCAAACGCGGAATCTCCCGCCCGAAATTCCGCCAGCAAAACTCGATTGGCGGTGGGGTGGGGGGTCATTTGGTGATGTTCAATGGTGGTGCCTATGGTACCACCCATGTAGATTACCAAAATTTTTTTGTTCATAGCGGTTACCCTTGGCCGTAAAAATCGGCAATCAATTGTTCGCTTTGTTGGGTCAGTTGGCAAAGCAACGGTTCTTGTGCTTCGGAATATTGGCTGACCGCAGGGGCTTGGGCACGACAAAGCCACATGTAATAAGGAAAGAAATAATCCAGCAAAAACCGACCGTATTTTACCAACCGATAAGGTCCAACCGGCAGTTGGGGCGACACTTCGGTAAACACGCACAAACTGTTGCCCTGTTTCATGGCTTGCAACAAGCTTTTGGCACTACGGTCGGGGGCAAATGCCAAGGTATACCCACCTTTGGCGGGGGTATGGGGGTCGTTGGCGTAGGTATAGTGCGCGTCGGTAGAGCCAACCACGGGAATGGTCAACCCTTGTCGTTCCATTTCGTGCCACAAGGCAAGGCTTACGTCAATGTGCGAATCACGCAGGTCAAGGGTGTCGTACACCTTGTCTTTTAACAGCTGTATTGTTAACGGCTCTGCCATGAAATATACTTCGTTCCATATCCAATGGGGGTGTGCTAACACGGCAATACCGCCCATTTCACGGGATTTTTCGGCAATCCACCGTTGCCAAGCGTAGTTGGTTTTGTTGACCTGCTCGGGCAAATCCAGCGTGTCAATCATATCTTGTACTTCTTGCAAAACCTCTTGTTTATGATCTCTGAAATATTGGTTTACGCTGGCATTTCCCCCTAAGTGTACCGCATGAATTCGTTCCTCAGGTACGTGCACTTCTTCTCCAAACAACAAGGTCATGGCAAGGGAAGAATCTCGGTACATTTCGGTTGCCTGTGTTGCGCCAAAGGAAATGTAGTGGTCGGTAATTGCCAAAAAGTCGTAGCCTGCCGCCCGATAGTTGCCCACCGTGTGGGGAATGTCTTGCACCCCGTCAGAGGCGTAGGTGTGGCAATGCACTTCACCCTTGTACCCCTTTAAGCCGTACAAATCGTCGGCGAGAGAATACACCGCCAATTTGGCGTGGGTGTTTTCACCGTATTTGGGGCGATAGGTTAAATCACGGTAAGGAGAAGAAAGGTCGCTTTCGGGACGTTCCAACAACAAAACGTGTTTTTGTTCCCCTGCAAATCGGTGGGTAACGGTTAAATCACCTTGG
>JAFYMD010000134.1 GCA_017556785.1 Clostridia bacterium
ATGTTGTCCAAAGACCCCACCCAAGATATTCAAGGTACTCGTTACCCTGCTTTTGATACCACCGAGTTAAGCAAAAGCGGTACCGTAAAAGCGGGCGCCGATTACACTTGGTTCAAGTTCAAGTTTACCAATACAGGCAATACCATTTTGGACGGGGAAGGGAACAGCACCTTCCGCTTTATGCCCATATTGCAAAAGAAATCGGGTAGTACCTACACTACGGTAGGCGGTACGCCCAACCAATTCTATCCTTTGCTTGATTATGTGTATCCCGGTGAAAGCGGTGAATTTTGGTGCTTGTTCTATACCGGCCCCAACGAATTTGGCTTATCCGCGGGGGATTATCGTATTGTTATTGACGGTTGCTTGCGCAACGAGCAAGACAATTTTGACTATACCACCATGCAGGTGGCAGGCAAAACCATCACCACCGCTACCTTTGACTTTAAAGTGACCGATGCCGGTGGCAACACAACCCCCAATGCAGTGAAAAACAAAACCACCGCTTCCAACGGTCAATTTAAGCGCAACAACTGGTTGGGCAATTTCGAAGAATTCCTTTCTTCTTATGCCAGCTTTTTGAACACAGATAAGCGTAGCGGCACCATGTATGTGCAGGTTGCCCCTTGGACCGATTCGATTGTGCTGAAGGTGCTCAACGGAAACTCCAGCGAATTTAACGGTGTTCGTGTGCCCATTCAAGTAGAAAGTGATTCCATTTCTTTGACTTTGAATCCTTATAACACCAACTACGTGATCAAAGAAGACGGCACCCGCACCCCCATGGTCATGACCCAAAACATGGCCGATATGCGTGGACACATTGACCGCGGTCCCTATTGCGACGTGACCATTTTGAATGAACTGCGCAATATGAAAGAAGCAGGGGTAAACACCATTACTACCACCCATGCTTACACCGGCGACTATACCGGCTTGTACGACATGAGTATGTATATGCTGGATTGTGCTCGCGCTATGAACTTTACCCTGGAAGGACATTCCCTCTATTATTATCGTGGACAAAATGCTCTAAGTCGCGTAAAAGCCTCGGCACCCACCTTGAATTTGGGCTCCGGCCGTGATATGTTCAATATGCAACAACAAGATGCCGCCAATGGTATTTTGGCTCGTTGGAACTTAATTCGTTACGGTCAATTTTATTTCTACAATCCCGTGACCAAAGAAATCCCCATTTCCATTGAGGAAAACTTTGGATGGATGACCTACAACCTTAACAACCGCTATGGGATTGACAACACCTATGCCGACCGCTTGCTGTATAAGTGGTTGCAAACCGCTTATGATGATGATATTGACGCCCTAAACCGCAAGTACGGCAGTGATTATAATAACTTCAAAAATATTAAGGTTTCCGATCAAGGGTATTCCGACGGCGTAGCAACGGTTCTCAACGGTGACGTATACGGTCCGTACTGGAATGCCGCTACGGTGGAACTGGACTTGTTCCGTACCTCCGAGCGCACCCGTTATTACAAGGAATTCCTGAACTTTGTGGACGTAGAAGGTGCGAAGGTTTATTTGCGTAGTGAAAATGGGATTTTCTTAGCCCCCGGTATCAAAGAAACCACTCCCAACTCCCACTATCGTCAAATCTTCTACGAACAACGTCGTGCGGCGGCTGTGCCCGAAATTTTGGCGGCTTCCGGTATTATTTACGGTGACAGTAGTTATAACTTCTTGCCGTTGGCCGACTACGAGGTATATGAATTGACTCGTCAGGCTGCCAAAGCAGGATTTGTAACCGCAAAAACGCCCAGCTTTAACCATTGCACCGATATTGTGGTCAACCCCTATGTGGGAACGTTCGATGTTTCCGAAAAATACAACACCAAGGATTATCAAAAATCCTGTGCCATTGGGCGTAGTGCTTCGTTGTTTACCTGGTTCAAGGCCATTTACGAAGCAGGCGGTGTTCCCGGTACTATGTGGCAAGACTATGCTTGCGACCTGTACGTTACCACTACCCAATATAAGGAATTGCAATTCTTTAACCAAAAAGTAAAAGAAATGCTGTCTACCGAAGAAGGGAAGGCATGGGCTACCAACATTCCCGCGGAAGAAGTAACCGATCCTTTGGCCGACGTTGCTGTGCCGAATGCCTATAGTTTCAAACCGGACTATATCCATAATGCCATTGCAACCATTCCCCGCAAAAACATTATTATGGAATTTTGCAACTAATTCAATACGAGGGCAGGCAGTCCCTAGTGTGAGATTCATGCATCGGACTTTTGCAGAAAACGCTCTGTAAAAGTCCGATTTTATTTAGCAAAGCAGGTGTGTATTATGTTGAATCAATCTCGTCAGACATTCGCTTGGATGCGTAACATGCTGACTGTTTTTGTAATCTTGGCGTTGTTGCTGTCTTCGGCAGTCGCGTTGCCCATGACCGCACGAGCAGAAGTGCTTTACGGTGACGTAGATGCCAACGGTTCTGTTGCGGCAAGCGATGCGCTGGTGGTTTTGCAAATTACGGTTGGTAAAGTAACGCCTACCGAGGAACAACAAGAAATCGGTGACGTCAATGCCGACGGTCTGACCAATGCGGTAGACGCGTTGGATATTTTGAAATTCGTGGTCGGTAAGATCGATGCTTTTACTGCCCAAATTATCAATCAAATGACCCCGGAAGAGCAGTATTATTACTATCGCGATCAAGATTATAAAGTCGATTATTCCGATTTCGAGCAACCCGCCGAGATCAGCGCCGACATGACCCCTGCGGAAATTGTGGAAAAATTGGGCGGTACTCCCAAAACGGGCGACGTAGAAGGGTATAAGTCCACCGAAGACGGCAAACTGATCTATACCCCCTTGTCTACCGAGGCAAAACGATTGGGAAATCTTTCCAAATACAATGCCACTGCCAAAACAAGCGGTAAAATCACCTTGAACGGCACCACGGTGGAATATACCATTCCCAAAAATGTGACTGCTTACGATATGGTTCCCATTACCTATTCGGTGACGTCCAATCGAGGCGAAGCGGTGCATTTGGAAGCCAACGCATTTGAGGACGCCGACCGTTATTCTTCTGCCAACGGCTCCTATTTCGATTGCAATATGCCCGGCGAAATCGATATGGATATTACCTACGAAGGGTACGTCAACGGGTATGATAATAATGATCACCCCAAACTGAATGCCGATCCCACCAAAGACGTGCAAGGGGTGCAATACCCTGCGTTTGACGTTACCGAATTGAAAAAATCCGGCAACATTCAAAGCGGCTCGAACTATACTTGGTTTAAGTTTTCTTATAAAAATACAGGGAACACCATTTTAGATGCCGAGGGCAACAGCGCTTTTCGGTTTGCTCCCAAACTGTATAAATTGATCGAAGGAGAATGGACCTACTACAGCGACAACCCCAACTGGTATTATCCGCTGTTGGATTACGTTTATCCCGGTGAAAACGGCGAGTTTTGGGTGCTGTTCAACGCGGCCAAAGGGTATGCAGGTAGCCACGGCTTTG
>JAFYMD010000135.1 GCA_017556785.1 Clostridia bacterium
CGAAACCGGTATGTCTTGGTCCGAATTTTTAGCTGCATCCGGAATGACCGAAGAACAAGCGTTAGAACAGTTAACAATTCAATGGTCTGTTATTGTTAAAGAAACCACCAAAGAAGCATACGGAACCGTTTATAGTAAGCTTCTTGGTTATCCCGTAACATATATGGGCGGCACTTTTGAAGGATGTACCGAATTAAAGGTTGCACCGGAAATCTCTCAAAATGCAACCTATATGCATACAACATTTAAAGATTGTACCTCTCTTATCTCCGCACCTTCAATCCCCGCAAGCGTAACGAATATGTATCATACTTTTTGGAATTGCTCTTCTCTCGTAACACCGCCGGATATGAGCAAAGCTGTAAATGTGGTTAATATGGAAGGCACCTTCCGTGAATGTATTGCCTTGGCCTCTATGCCCAATTTAAGCAAAGCAACCAAAGTGGAAAATATGAAAATAACATTTGACGGTTGCAAAGCACTTAAAAACATATCTTCTATCCCGGAAAGCGTAACAAATATGGCAAGCACATTTTACGGTTGCGAGGCTTTAACTGTTGCGCCGACTATACCCAAAAACGTAACCGATATTGACCATACATTTAACGGTTGCACCGCCTTAACAACTGCGCCGACCATTTTGGCAAACGTAACGAGCATGGACAGCACCTTTATGGATTGTACAAGCTTAAAAACGTATGCCGGCAGCACTAAAACAGACGGCGATTTCACTGGTTATGTTCTTCCGGAAACTATAACAAATATGCAATATGCATTTTGGGATTGCGATTCTATGATAATAGCACCCGCCCTTCCAGGCAACGTTGAAAACATTCGAAGCACATTTAATTCATGCGCAGCACTTACAACCGCACCGGTTATTCCTGCAAGCGTTAAAAATATGTATGGTACATTCAGTCATTGTACAGAATTAACCGGTACTGTAACCGTAAATGCCAATCCTTCATCATATACTGATTGCTTCTATCTTACTAAAATTACTGATATTGCAGGTAGCACTACTATGAAGGACCAATTGTTAAACACAATTGATTAATTAAACATAAAATCTCATATGTAAAAAAACTCATTAAGAGCCTACTTCCCTATCGTTTTAACAAGGGTTGTAGGCTCTTGTTTTTGATGTAAACTTACTCTTGTGGCATATCAATTGACATATTATGGGTTTTGTGGTATAATACCGAAAATTTAAAAAAGGATTGTATTAACAGATGAGCAAGAAGTATTGTGTCTACAAACATGTATCGCCTGAACCGGTTGAGCGAGTTTATATAGGCAAAACGTGTCAACTGCCACTACAAAGATGGAGACGCGGCTACGATGGAAACATCATGTTTCAACACGCCGTCGATAAGTATGGCAATGTTATAGAAGAGTTTGAGCATTATATTTTAGCTCCTGACGGTGAAAATTGGCTGTTGTGGGATAAAAATATGTCAATCAGCGATACTAACCACTTTGACTCAAATGAAGCGAGTGAGCTTGAAGCGATGTGGATTGAGATATATGATGCGTTAGATTATAAGCACGGCTTTAACCGACAGTCCGGCGGGGACCAGGGTTTTGTGGTGTCCGAACAAGCAAAAGAATATATGTCTGAAATCATGACAGGAAGATATGTAGGTAAACACAATCCTTTTTTTGGACAACACCACAACAAAGAAACACGCTTGCGGCTGAGTGAATTGGCCACGCAACGTACCGGGGCCAAAAGTTCGTTTTATGGCAAACACCACACAAAAGAAACGAAAGAACGCCAACGGAAAGCCAAAAAAGGACTCTATGACGGGGAAAACAATCCGTTTTATGGGCAGCACCATTCCGAAAAAACAAAAATATTGTTATCAGAACAGCAAAGCAAGCCCATAAGTATGTATACATTAGATGGTCAGTATGTGAAGTCTTTTCCGTATGCCCTTATTGCCGCGCAAGAGATGGGTGTGGCTGTACAATCTATATCCATGTGTGCCACCAAAGCCACAAAATCGGCCTGCGGCATGATTTGGCGGTATTTTGAGTGTCCTCAACTTCTGGAAAGTGACCTTCCTCAAAAGCACGCCTTGTGCAAAAACGTAGCACAATATTCACTACAGGGCGAATTCATACGAACCTTTGATTCGCTGACGGAAGCTGCCGAAAG
Source organism: Clostridia bacterium (assembly GCA_017556785.1). GTDB lineage: Bacteria > Bacillota > Clostridia > Oscillospirales > Acutalibacteraceae > UMGS1484. Next base: position 2,162 of record JAFYMD010000135.1, read on the forward strand.
TGCTAACACAACGATTACAAGTATATCGAAGTGTGTGAACGGGCCACACAAACAAGCCGGAGGGTATATCTGGCGCGATTATGTATGTGAACATATTCCTGCAAACGAATTACCCGTCCCCAAATGTCGTGCCGTTGCACAATACGATGCCCAAGGCAACCTTATCAAAACGTTTCGTTCATTAAAAGAAGCCGCAACGGCTCTTGGTGTTACACCCGAAGCTATTTGTAATGCGGCAAAAGGAAAGGTTAAAACGTGTGCCGGCTATATACTGAAATATTCACAAGAATAGCCCCCACTTGTTTTTTTAGAAAGGATAGTATTATGGCGAAGCTAAATATTGGCGTAAATAATCTTGCGGCCGGTTTCCCGGCTCTTGCTACCGAGTGGCACCCGACCAAGAACGGCACCTTGACACCGAGGCAAGTAACTCCCAATTCTCACAAAAAAATATGGTGGCGGTGCTCTAACGGCCACGAGTGGAAAACAAGCGTTAATAATAGGACATCTTTGCACAGAGGTTGCCCTGAATGTTCTAAAAAGAGCAGATTGAATAGGAGTCCTTTATGAGGAAAGCAAAAATAACTCTCAAACAATGGTGTATAGAAAACAATAGGTTGGATTTGCTCGATAGTTGGGATTACGAAATGAATGATTTTACTCCAAATGATATTGCCCCCCAAAGTCACAAACAAGCATATTTTAAATGTTCTCAATGTAATAGGTCACTGCCGTGCCGTATACAAGATAAAGTTTTAGGAAAGACGAATTGCCGATATTGCTCGAACAGAATAATTGTATCAGGCGAAAACGACTTTGAAACGTGGTGTAAGGAAAACAGCAAAGAATATTTGCTTCACGAATGGGACTATGAAAAGAACAATATTTTGCCGTCAGAAACCACACCATACAATGACGCAAAGGTGTGGTGGAAATGTAAAGAAGGACACTCTTGGCCGGCGATAGTGAGAACCAGAGCAAAGGGAACAGGCTGCCCTTATTGTACTAATCACAAACTTTTTATCGGCTTCAACGATTTAGAGACTTGGTGTAAGCAAAACAACAGAGAATATTTATTGGACGAATGGGATTACGAAAAAAATACTATTTTACCAAGCGAAATTACCGCACACAACGAAAAAAGGGTGTGGTGGAAATGCCCGTTGGGCCATAGTTATAAAAGTGTTTTGAACTCAAGAACAAACCTTGTTGTAAGTAACAATCGTGGTTGTCCTGAGTGCAACAAATC
>JAFYMD010000016.1 GCA_017556785.1 Clostridia bacterium
CAAAATCAACACCGACCTTTCCTGTAAAACAGAATGATACTCTCCCCCATTCTTATGCATGCACGGCGTTATAAATGACAAAAGAGCAAGCGGATTGCTTGCTCTTTCAATAAATTAGGTTGATTGATCAATTCGACTTAGCAGTTCATTTTCAACGGATTGCGCCAAGCGGTTAACACCTTCAAAGTCCATAGATTTCACATAAAACGTTTCTAAGCGGCTATGTGCCTGATTTGCTTCAAAAATATAACGACCGGCGCCTTCCATCAACTCTTCTGCCGCACGTCGATTAAATCGTAATCGCTGCCGACGCTCAGAAATTTGCTCAGAATCACGAAACCGTCTGGCATGTATACGTCTTTGATTATCCAATGTAATCGGTAACATAGAATTCACCGTACAAAACGCAATGTCTGCTTGCGGAATAATAACATGATCAATTTTATGACCGGGTGAAATGGCACAGGGACAAACAATAATATTGTATCCGGCATCCAGCGCTGTTTTTCTGATTGTTGACATCACAACCGACGACGTTGCACCGTATTCATCTTCAACAGCAACAATACGATTAACCATTTTGAGCAGAGTTTCCTCAAACACCAAAGTTCCCGATGCAGAAATTCCGCTTAAGAAATATTTGGTTTCGTGGCCGACCGTATTATATTTATTTTTTAAATATGTCTTACAAAGTTTATCGACGGTATCATTAATTTTATTAAAATCCGTATATTCACAATCAATCACAAAATTATCATCTAACAACCCGCGAGCCGCCGCCATATATCGACTCGCTCTTTTATGAAGCAACGCTTTTTGACGGCTCAATGGTAATATTTCTTCTCGGTGTTTTTCGACGGCATCATAATCTAAAAAGCGGCTAAGATCAATCAACCGTTCAGAGACCCCTAAGCAACTCGGTTCCATACTATGCGGTGCTGTACCATCTACAAAAGAGGTACGAATAGTCGGAAAACGTACACCATCCAAAGAGGTAGGATCCGAAGAGCAAAAAAATAACTCACACGGTTGGTCCAATGAAGCCATAAACAACGACATTCGTTTCATAAAAGAAGACTTTCCCATCCCGGGACCACCCTTGATAATGTATAGCCGATCGCCAATGTTCGGGTTGTATATTTCTTGAAAACAATTATAAAAACCCTCACCGGAATTCGCACCCAAAAAGAATTGCGGTTGTTGACGTTTTAATTCTTCAAACAGCGTTTGATTCATTCAGCTCACTCCTTGGTACTACAGTTATTATATAGTATTCCAAAAAGTGCATCTCGGTGATAACGTTAATGTTCTTTTACTGCTTTCTCATGTACAATTGGCAATATGACGGTAAATGTAGTTCCTTCCCCTAAAACACTTGCAACCGTAATTTTTCCTTCGCACAATTCTAATATTCGCCTCACGATCGATAATCCGAGGCCATTGCCTTCTTTTGCGTGAGATGTATCTCCTTGATAAAATTTCTCAAAAATATGCGCTTGCGTTTCAGGGGACATACCACATCCGTTATCAGCGACTTTTACTGTTACGTATGCCTCACTTACCGAAATTTCAACCCTTATTGTTCCTTCTGAGTCCACAAATTTAATTGCGTTTTCCAACAAATTTTTCCAAACCAAAGCAATCAAGTCTTGATTGCCGCAATATTCCGCAGTTGGCATTTCTAACTGCCATTGTATATTCTTTTTGGACCATTGTCTTTCCAACAGCAAAATTACGTTTCGAATCTGTTCATCTAAAGAAAACGGAACCTTGTCACACACCATTGTTTGATTATCAAGTTTTGACATCTGTAACACATTTGCCGTCATATTACAAAGTTTTTCAGATTCATTTATAATAATGTCGATGTATTCGCGTTTTTGCTCTTCTGAAAGATCTTGGTTTTTCAACTGTTTTGCGAAGCCGCGAACAGAAATGATCGGAGTTTTGAATTCATGAGAAAAATTATTAATAAAATCACTTCGATAAAATTCTATACTTTGTAGTTCATCCGCCATACGATTAAAACTGTGAAGCAATTCATGTATTTCCCCGATTTGATCCGAATCTTCTTCGATTCGAACAGAAAAATCTCCCTGTGCAATTTTTTTGTTTGCTTCTATTAATTCGTCAAGGGGTTTTAAAAAACGCTTAGCTACCAAAAATGATAACAAACTCCCCACGACCACGCTGATGCCAAGCATAGTACATGCTAAAATAATTGGTGCCCAATGAATATATCCTTCAAAAAAGCCCAACATTTTTAATATCAACAGAACAATGGTCGGAATCGTACAAGACACCAACATAATTGCCATTATAAATAGAACCAGCGATGTCCGAAGTCTTTGGAAGCGATTCATTTGATCACCGCCTTATACCCTAAGCCGCGCACGGTAACAATTTCAAAATCGGGATTGTTTTTAAATTTTTCTCGTAAACGGTTGATATGTACGTCAACGGTACGTTCATCGGTCTCGCTGTCCATATCCCAAATCTCATCCATCAACGCGCGTCTGGTAAAAATTTTATTTTGATATGATAACAAGATATAAATCAACATAAACTCTTTTTGCGGTAAAATTTTTGTTTGACCATCCACCGTTACGGTTAAGCCATCATAGTCAAATACCGTATGATTTAATACTATTCTATGTTCATTGGCAATTTGAGAACGGCGCAACAACGCACGAATTCGTAAGATCAATTCCTCTTCATCCACAGGCTTGACCATATAATCATCACATCCTATCGAAAAGCCACGACGCTTATCGGTAATCGTCTCGCGTGCTGTTGCCATCAAAATAGGTGTTTGCCAACCGGCATCACGCAATTCTTTTGCAAACGCAAAGCCGTCCATATCGGGCAACATAACGTCCAATACGATTAAATCAATAAAACAGTGATCTAATTTTTCAAAAGCCTCATAAGCATTAGCAGTCAAAACAGCACGAAACCCGTTTTGTTCCAAAACTGCTCCGTATAATTTTCTGGCATTTTTGTCGTCCTCTACCACTAAAATGTTAAACATAGTATCACCTCTAAAGTATTTTAAACTACAATTTCAACTGTATATTAATCTTAAAGGAAACTCTCATATTTGTCAAAAAAATTTTAATTGCATATTATGGTTGCCTATGTTAAAATATAGTTAAAATTTTTTTGTTAAATTATGAATATTCTTGCACAGGAGGAAAGAGATTTATGTTAGAACTTCGTAACATAAAAAAAGTATACCCTGCCGGCAATGGCGAGGTTGTTGCATTAAAAGGTGTAAACCTACTATTCAGACGCTCCGAATTTGTATCTATACTGGGACCTTCCGGTTGCGGCAAAACCACCATGCTTAATATTATTGGCGGATTGGACGGCTATACACAAGGTGATTTGATCATCAACGGCCGTTCCACCAAGCAATATAGAGACAGAGACTGGGACACTTACCGAAACCACTCGATTGGGTTTGTTTTCCAAAACTACAATTTAATTCCTCACCAAACCGTTTTGCAAAACGTTGAGTTGGCGCTTACCCTATCCGGTGTTTCCAAAGCCGAACGCCGTCAAAGAGCGAAAGAAGCCTTGGAAAAAGTGGGATTGGGAGATCAACTTAACAAACGCCCAAATGAAATGTCCGGCGGTCAAATGCAGCGTGTTGCCATTGCCCGCGCCTTGGTAAACAATCCCGATATCATTTTAGCGGACGAACCTACCGGGGCCTTGGACACCGAAACAAGCGTTCAGGTCATGGAAATTTTAAAAGAAATTTCAAACGACCGTCTTATTATTATGGTTACCCACAACCCCGATCTTGCCAACAAGTATTCTACCCGCATCATTAATATGTTGGATGGCCAAATCACAAACGATTCTGCACCGTTGACTGCCGAAGAGGCCGAAGAATTACAAAAAGAGCAAGTAAATAAAGAAACTTCGGAAAAACAAGTGCGCAAAAAAGCGAATAAACCTACCATGTCCTTTGGCACTTCATTTATGCTGTCCCTAAAAAACCTTTTTACCAAAAAAGGGCGTACCATCCTTACCTCTTTTGCCGGTTCCATCGGGATTATCGGCATAGCATTGATCTTATCCGTTTCTCAGGGCACAACCGCCTATATTGACTCCGTGCAAGAAAGTACCCTAGCCTCTTACCCAATCACCCTTGAGGCCAAATCGGTTGATTTGGGTACGTTAATGCAAACCTTTATGTCGGTTACCGACAAAGAAATTGACCATGCCAACGATGCTGTTTACAAAAAAACCGCTTTGTTTGATATTATCAATGCCATGAGCAATTTGGAAGAAAAAGAAAACGACTTGGCTTCCTTTAAAAAGTATTTAGAAGCCCAAATGGCAAAAACCGATGGCAATTTGTCTGAAGCGGTTAGTGGTATTCAATACTCATATGGTTTGGATTTGCAAGTATTAACCGAAAACGTTGATGGAGAAATCATCGTTTCGGATGCGCAAAAATTGATTCAAGACTTGATTTTGGAGCACACCGCAATCGATATGTCCAGTCTTATGGGTATGAGTTCCACACAAGACATGATGGAAATGAACCCAATGATGTCCGGCATGACCTCGGGGGTTTGGAATGAAATTCTGCCCGATAAAAACGGTGGCCCGATCAACTCTTTGATGCACGACCAATACGAAATGGTCTATGGTAGTTGGCCCACCAAGTACAACGAAGTTGTGCTGGTGTTGGACGAAAACAATGAATTGGACGACGTTACGTTATATGCCTTGGGGTTGCTGCCCAAAGCCGATATCGATGCTTTAACCCAAGCGGCATTGGATCCCAATAAGACCGTTACCCAAACCACCACCAAGTGGACCTATGAAGAAATTTGTGCCAGAGAATATCACACCGTATTTAACGGTGATTGCTACCGCAAAGATGATATAACCGGCTTGTATAACGACCTGCGCAACAACAAAGAAGAGTTGCGGTATTTGTTCAGCGAAAAATCCATTCCGTTGAAAATCAGCGGTATTATTCGCCAAACCGATTCTTCTTCAAATGGTCTGATTAAAAACGGTATCGGTTACACCCATTTGCTGACCGAATATTTGGTAGAACGCGCAAAAGATTCTCAAATTATTGCCGACCAAAAAGCCAATCCCAACTTAGATATTTTAACCGGATTGCCTTTTAAAACGGCAGCAACCACTTTAAGCAACGAACAAAAACAAGTAGCTTTCATCGATTTTGTCAACGCATTAAACGAGATGAAAAAGTTGGAGGTTTACCAAAAGATTTTGGGTACACTTCCCGAAGAACAATTGACTGCCATGACCCAAGAAGAATTGGCAAAATATTCAATTGAAGAAATTCGCGGTATGTTGCTGCAAAGTATTCAAGAAACCATGACCCTCAGCGAAGCCGATGCCAAAGCCTATGTCGATGCCATGGATGACCAAAAAGCTACCGAATATTTTGGTGCGGGTATTCGCTCACAGATTTTGACAGCCACACAACAACAAGCCGAAGCCTATGTGCAATCCAAAAACCCCCAAGTTTTGTTACAAGAATTTGAAGCTTTGCTTGCAAGCTACACAGCAGAACAATGTGCCCAATATTACGACGAAATCATCACCTTCTCTTCCACCGATTTAGAAAGCAATCTTTTGTCTATGGGTTACATTGACCTGGCTTCTCCCACCAAAATCAACCTGTATGCCTCGTCATTTGAAAACAAAGACGTAATTGAAAACACGATTACTACCTATAACAATCAAGTAGATGAAGTCAAAAAGATTGAATATACCGACTATATTGGTTTATTGCTCTCGTCGGTCACCACAATTATTGACGCTATCACCTATGTATTGATTGCTTTCGTTTCAATTTCGTTGATCGTATCGTCTATCATGATCGGTGTTATCACCTTGATCTCGGTACAAGAGCGTACCAAAGAAATCGGTATTTTACGTGCGATCGGTGCTTCGAAACGTAACGTTTCCGGCATGTTTAATGCCGAAACCATGATTGTTGGTTTTGCTTCCGGTTTGTTGGGTGTTATAGTCACCTATCTCTTGTGTATTCCCATCAATTTAATTTTATATCACCTGACCGGTTTAGATAATTTGCAAGCCTATTTACCGATTCCGGCGGCCATTGTTTTGGTTGTTATCAGCGTACTGCTTACTTTGATTTCGGGCATTATTCCCTCCCGCAGTGCCGCAAAAAAAGATCCGGTAGAAGCATTGCGAACCGAATAATTTTCAAAAACGGGCTGATTTTCAGCCCGTTTTTTATTGCATTGATTAGAAAAAGTGCTATAATATTTAAAAGGAAGTGATATTATGAAATACATTATTGACCACGACCTCCATAATCACAGCTTGGTCTCTCCTTGTTCCCGTGATTCAAGACAAAGCAAAGAGGCAATTTTGGCATATGCATTAACAAACAACTATTCGTTAATCGGGTTGTCTGACCACTTGTGGCCGGACACCAGGGATCAAATTTGGTCATATTTAGAAGATTTGCCCCAATCCAATCGTTGCCGTTTTTTAAAAGGTGCCGAAGTAGAAATGCACATGAGCGGTGACGTTGTGATTTACGACAACGAATTGGAAAAAGTGGATTACTATATCTTAGCTTTGACTCACGTGCATTTGTTGGGATACGTGACCGACCCTGCCAAGGCACCGCTGTCGGTAGAAGCAACCGCCCAATACGTGAAAGAGCGGATTTACAAAGCATTATCCATGGATTTACCCTTTGAACGGGTTGGCCTTGCCCATATTACATGGATTCCTCAACCTGCCGGTCATCACATAACCGAGTGCTTAGCCTTGTTCAGCGACCAAGAATGGGAAGATATTTTTGGCAAAATAGCAAACCTCGGCATGGGTGTAGAACTGAATCTTCGCCCGTTGGATTATTCTCCTGAACAATTACCCCAAGTACTTCGTCCATATCAAATCGCCAAAAAGATGGGATGCAAATTCTATTTGGGCGGCGATGCCCATCATCCTGAAGATTTCACTCAAAATCGGGTAGAAAAATTCCAAGCAGTCATAGATTTATTAGATTTAACCGAAGACGATAAATGGGAATTCGTCAAACAAAACCGTATTTAATTTTACTAAAGGAAGGTTTATCATGAACATCTGGCACAATATTGACCCAAAACGTATTAACCCCGAAGATTTTGTTGCCGTGGTCGAAATTTCCAAAGGCAGCAAAAAGAAGTATGAATTAGACAAAGAAACCGGTCTGATCATTTTGGATCGGGTATTGTACACCTCTACCCACTATCCAGCGAACTATGGTTTAATTCCCCGTTCCTACGGTGATGACGAAGACCCGCTGGATGTACTGATTCTCTGTTCCGAAGCCTTGGAACCTCTCACTCTGGTACGGTGTTATCCCATTGGGTATATTTCCATGCTGGACGGCGGACGACACGACGAAAAAATTATTGCCATTCCCTTTACAGATCCAAACTATAACAAATACAAGGACATATCCGACCTACCGCCCCATATTTTTGACGAGATGGCGCACTTCTTTACGGTTTATAAAGCATTGGAAGACAAAGAAACCGTAACCGGCGAAGTCAACGGACGTAAGGCCGCCATTGATGTAATTGCTACCGCTTTGGACAATTATATTGAAAAGTTCTGCAAATAGCAAAAAAATTCACCTTTCAAATGAAAGGTGAATTTTTTATTATCCTTCCCACGGCACAATGGCACCGGTTTTCAGGGTTTTGGGCAGATCAATGAGTCGTTGATTGGATGAGCCGCGAAAACGCAAGGTAATGTCGTGCAAAGCCTTTACAAAGCGACCATCTACCAACACGTCAATGAGAGATAATATTTCATCGGTTACCTCACAGCGAGCATAACTTTCTTTGAGTAGTTC
>JAFYMD010000136.1 GCA_017556785.1 Clostridia bacterium
CCGACGGAGTTGACTTTGAACTGGTCGGTGATAGTGTAATCGGTCGTGTGAAGTTAAATGTGCCGGGTGAATTTTCGGTTTATAATTCCATGGCGGCAGGATGTTGCGCCCTTGCCTTGGGAATGCCTTTTGAAAAAACAGTTGAAGCGATGTGCAATTTGGAAAGTCCTAAGGGACGTGCCGAGGTTGTACCGGTGGGCGGCCGCGACTTTACGGTCATTATTGACTATGCGCATACTCCCGATGGATTGGAAAATATTTTAAAAACACTGCGTTCTACCACCCGTGGCAGATTGGTCACCTTGTTTGGTTGCGGTGGTGACCGTGATAAAGGAAAGAGACCGCAAATGGGAAAAATCGCTGCCGATTTTTCCGATCACGTTATTGTCACTTCCGACAATCCGCGTACCGAAGAGCCATCGGAAATTATTAAAGATATTTTAGAAGGTATGAAGGATACCAAAACGCCCTATACCGTAATTGAAAATCGGATTAAGGCGATTGAGCATGCTGTGCTCACCGCACAGACCGACGACACGATTTTGTTGGCGGGAAAAGGACATGAAACTTACCAGATTCTTGGCCATCAAACCATTCGATTGGATGAAAGAGAAGTGGTGGCAAAGGCGTTGCAAAAACTTGGGGAATGAGGATGTAGAGCAATGGATGAACTGATTTTATTGGCTTGTGCTTTGGTTGCATTTGCTGTAACCGCGGTACTTGGCGTTTGGATGATCCCGTATTTGCGAAAATTGAAATTCGGCCAAACGATACTGGAAGAAGGTCCTGCATGGCATAAATCCAAGCAGGGGACTCCTGTTATGGGCGGCTTGTTGTTTATCATTGGCATTTTAGTGGCGGTCACTTGCGGTGTTTGCGTTGCTGTGATTGCCCAAAAAGGTGCTTTGTATTCCGAATTGGTTTCAGGGTTTGCGCAACATAAAACCTACATAATCCGTGGTGTTGCCGGACTGGTTATGGCTTTGGCCTCCGGTGCGATCGGTTTTATGGATGATTACGTAAAAGTCGTGAAAAAGCAAAATCTTGGACTAACCGTAAAGCAAAAGACGGTTTTGCAATTGTTGGTAGGTGCCGCATATTTGGGTACTTTGTTGCTAAATGGTGATACGACGACACATATTCCTTTTATCGGCGCCGTAGATACAACCAGCGGTTTTGGCCTGTTGTATTGGCCGATTGCTTTGATATTTATTTTTGGATTTATGAACTCGGTCAATTTAACCGACGGCATTGATGGTTTGTGTACAACGGTTACCATGGTGGTTTCGGTTTTCTTCCTGTTAATTTCCGCCTTATTAGCCAATCATTGCTTGGGATTGTTTGCGGTATGCGTAGCAGGCGGATGCGCAGGCTTTTTGGTTTGGAATTTAAAGCCTGCAAAGGTGTTTATGGGCGATACCGGTTCCTTGTTTTTGGGCGGTGCCGTGTGTGCTATGGCGTTTGCCAGCGGCTACCCCGTCATCTTGCTTTTGGCAGGTATCTTGTATTTAATTGAGGCCTTGTCTGATGTTCTGCAAGTGTTTTACTACAAAAAAACACGCAAACGAATCTTTAAAATGGCTCCGATTCACCATCATTTTGAAATGTGCGGTTGGAGCGAAAATAAAATTGTAGTGGTTTTTTCGGCAGTAACGGCCGTAGGTTGCGCAATTGCCGGCGTTTTGTTATATTTTAATACTCTGTAGCAGGAAATCGAATTTCGAAAAAAGGAGGCGGTCATGTGGTGTCGGAGGAAACAAAACAAATGAATAAAGAGGCGAATGGAATGTCTCGCCGTCGCAGTTCTCGCGGAAAAATGGATATGGTATTCTTTGGCATGGTATTGCTTTTGCTGACCGCCGGTCTTATCATGTTGTTTTCAGCAAGCTACGCTTATGCTTATTATAATTACGGTGACAGTTATCATTTTATCATTCGCCAAGCCGCATTTGCTGTAATTGGGATTGTACTTATGGTGCTGATCTCCCGTATTGATTATCATTGGTTGACCAAATTTAGTCTGCCTTGGATCGGATACTTCGGCTCATTGGCCATGTTGCTGATCGTGTTGGCATTGCCTCCCATGGCAGAAGGCTTTGATTATAAGCGATGGATTGCTATCGGCAGTTTTTCGTTTCAACCTTCTGAAATTGCAAAGTTTGCGGTTATTTTGCTGTTTTCATATTTGATTGCAAGCAACCATAAGCGTATGAAAAAGTTTTCATACGGTATTGTTTTTTTCTCAGTATTGCTGGGTGGCGTTTGCTTGTTGCTCGTTTTGGAACCCCACTTGTCAGCAACGGTTTTGGTTCTATTAATTGGGATTATTTTGATGGTAGTAGGCGGGATCAAACTGTCTCATATGGCTATTATGGGCGGCGCAGGTTGTCTTGCCATTGTTTTTGTTATCGTAACAGGTGTTGTAGATTACGCCTCCAGTCGGTTGCAATATTGGATCGATCCGTGGGCTGATGCTACCGGCAAAGGTTACCAAACCATACAATCTTTGCTGGCAATCGGTTCAGGGGGGATTTGGGGCAGAGGATTGGGAAATTCCCGCCAAAAATACCTCTGGGTTCCGGAACCTCACAACGACTTTATTTTTTCCATTGTATGCGAGGAATTGGGATTGATCGGGGCGGTTTGTATATTAATTGCATTTGCCATTTTGATTTGGCGGGGTGTATTGATTGCCATGCGTTCCCCTGACCGATTTGGTGCTCTGCTGTCTATGGGGATAATTTTCCAAATAGGGTTGCAGGCGGTACTCAATATCTTGGTGGTGACCAACACGATTCCCAACACAGGAATTAGTTTACCTTTCTTTAGTTACGGCGGAACGTCACTCGTTATGTTGCTGTGCCAAATGGGTGTGATTTTGTCTGTATCACGAAGCAGTACGATCAGAAAAAGGTGATAAAGTATGAAAATTATATTTGCGTGCGGAGGTACCGGTGGTCACATCAATCCTGCGTTGGCAGTTGCCCGTACCATTCAAACTTATCATCCCAATGCGCAAATTGCTTTTGTGGGTAACGAAAAGGGAATGGAATCCCGTCTTGTTCCGCAGGCCGGCTATGAATTTTACCCGATTCACGTTGCGGGATTTCAACGAAAAATCTCGGTGAAAAATGTGTTTCGCAATATTTCAGCCGCACGAAAAGCGGTAACATCCGGATTTGAAGCGGGTAAGATTTTGAAAAAATTTGCCCCGGATCTTGTGGTCGGCATGGGTGGCTACGTCAGCGGCCCTGTGGTGCGTAAGGCCCATAAAATGGGAATCAAAACTGCTATTCATGAGCAAAATGCATTTCCCGGCTTGACTACAAAAATGTTAGTAAAACACGTCGACACGGTTATGCTTGCGATGCCTGCCGCACAAAAGCATTTACCGGAGCGCGAGTACGTTATTACAGGGAATCCTGTGCGTCCCGATATTTTGAATATTACCAAACAGCAGGCAAGAGCACGACTGAGCATGGATGATCAGCATCCGTTTATTCTGTCGTTTGGCGGTAGTTTAGGTGCTGAGTGTATCAACCGAGCAATGGCAGAGGTAATGACCAAACATTGGAACACCGGAAAATACTATCATTATCACGGTACCGGTAAACAGGGTTGGGAATGGATGTCGAAGCATATGAAAGACCAAGGGGTCGACTTTGCAGAAACTTCCATGCTTCGCATGACCGAATATATCAACGACATGGATTTGTGCATGGCAGCGGCGGATTTGGTTGTTAGTCGTGCCGGTGCTATTACGTTGAGTGAGATAGAGGTACAGGGAAAGGCCTCTATTTTAATTCCATCGCCCTATGTCGCGGAAAATCATCAATATCACAATGCTATGACCTTGCAAGATCGAGGAGCGGCACTTGTGGTGGAAGAAAAAAATCTAAATGGCGTCAAATTGTTTGAAACCATGGAAAAACTTCTTGCAGATCCTGTTAAAATGGAGAAAATGGGAAAAGCGGCCAAAGACGGTGCCTTTGCAGATGCCAATGAGCGCATTTATGCTACGTTGATGTCGTTATTATCATAATTTGTCACAAAGTATGGTTTCCTTCATACACTAACATTGCGTTTGTATTTTGGTGATGAAGGGAAGGGATACCATGTCGTCCATAACTGTTTTCGGTAGTCGCCCGTTAATAGGTCAAGTAAATATACAAGGAGCCAAAAATAGCGTTTTGCCTATATTGGCGGCTTGTTTGTTGTGTCGCTCTGCCTGTACGATACATAATTGCCCATATATTTCTGATGTAGATGCTTGCTTGCGAATCTTAAAACACTTGGGTTGCAAGATCACCCGCCAAGGGCAAACGGTAGTGATCGACCCCGATGGTGTTTGTTGTAGTGAAATTCCTCAACGATTTATGCGCGAAATGCGATCTTCTATTGTATTTTTGGGCGCAGTTTTAGGTAAATGCGGTCGAACAGTCCTCTCGTTGCCCGGTGGGTGCGAGTTGGGGCCGAGACCCATCGATTTGCACTTGGCGGGATTGTCTCAGTTGGGTGTTGGGATTCAAGAGAAGCATGGGGAGATTCATTGTCAAGTACAAGGAAGTACCATGGTTGGCGGAGAAATTGTTTTGCCGATTCCCAGCGTGGGAGCGACCGAAAATATTATGATCGCCGCATGTGTTGCCAAAGGTCAAACAATTATACGTAATGCGGCAAAAGAGCCTGAAATCGTAGATTTGGCATGCTTTTTAAATCGGTGTGGTGCAAAAATTCGAGGCTATGGCGAAAGTTCAATCGTTATTGAAGGCGTGAAAGAACTACACGGGTGTGAACATCGTGTTATTCCTGACCGAATCGTGCTGACTACGTATATGTCAGCGGTTGCCGTTAGCGGCGGTGAGGCTGATTTTTTGCAAGTGAATCCTCATCACGTGTGTTCTACTCTGCCTTTCTTTCGGCGGTGTGGTTGCAAACTAACCGTAAGCAAAGATCGAATCCATATCAAAGCCCCCAAAAGGCCGGAAAGAATCGGAACGATTGTTACCGGATATTATCCCGGTTTTCCCACCGATGCACAGCCTGTACTTATGGCTTTGGTAACAATCGCCAAAGGAACCAATATATTTGTGGAAAATATTTTTGAAAATCGTTACCATCATGTGCAAGAACTGATACGCTTAGGCGCCAATATTCGTGTAGAAGGGCGCATGGCTGTGGTAGAAGGCGTGGATTCGCTGACGGGTACACAAGTAAAAGCGGCAGATCTGCGAGGTGGTGCAGCATTGCTGGTAGCAGGTCTTTGTGCGGAAGGTTGCACCAAAGTACAAGGAGTAGAATACATTGCCAGAGGATATGAAGATATTGTTCGAGATCTAACAATGTTAGGTGCAAAAGTAAGGAAGTGAAAATGTGGATACGAACCAAAATGAACGGGATGTGCGTCGCCGTAGAGAAGAGCAGAGGCGCTTGGCACAACGACGTCAAGCAAACAAAAAAAATAAAAATAAAAAGTTGCGCAATTTAATTTTGGTGTTAATGATCGGCGTGCTGATCGTTGGTGGTTTGATCGTGTCGGCGTTTACGTTTTTGTTCCCTGTTGATACCATAGAAATCATTGGAAATAAAAAATACACGGCAGAAACAATCATAACTGCTTGTGGGGTGCAAAACGGCGATAACTTGTTGCGTGTTGATCCGCAAGAAGTAGAGGATCACATTCGCAAACAATGTCCGTACATTTTAGACGTTACGATTCAACGTAAGCTCCCGGGACACCTGATCATTACGGTAAAGGAAGGCGGACCTACCTTGGCATTTCGTGTAGGGAAGTCCTTTGTTTTGACCACGGCAACGTATGAATATATTGAAACGGTTGATTCTCCCGGCAACGCTATGGCGGTTTACGGTGTAACGGTTAAACCGGGTGATTCCGGAAAATCAATTGTTTTTGAAAATCAAAACCAAAAAGCAAGTATCGATCAATTGGTGAAAGAAATTACGGGACTTTCTATTAAAGATATCACCAAAATTGACTGTACCGATCCCAAAGCTCTTCGCGTTCTTTACAAAGATCTGCACGTGTGGAAATTGGGAGATGCTTCCAATTTGAACTATAAGCTTCGCTTCGGATTAGAGGTTAGCGGCAAGGAATCAGAAAGCGGAACGATTGATCTTTCTTGGTTGACTTCCGATAAAAAGGATGCATATTTTAAAACGGAAGTTTTGGGCGATTTTATGGGGGAAGACCTGCATTTACGACCCAAATATGCTATTGCTGTTCGGGATGAATACTATATTTTGTCTACGACCTTTGCTTATTTGGAAACGGCAGACAATGCCAAAGGTCTTATGACCATCTACGGTGTAAATGCGTCGTTGCAAGACAATCAACTCATTTGGGAATCTACCGCGAAACAAGAGGTTATGACGACAATTACCGATTGGCTGAGTCAAACGTCTATGACGTATGTGAAAAAGATCGATCTGCGTAGTTTGTATGATATTCGGATCCAATACAAAGACCTGCACGTTTGGTATTTGGGTGATTCGGAAAATTTAGTTGACAAATTAACAGCAGCGGTGAATTGCAGCAGTACACAAGAGCAATACGGCATTGTTAACGTATCCGGTGAAACGCCTAAATTCACCGAGAGCGAAGAGTTAGAGGATATCAGTCAACCGCGTCCGGAAGAAGAGTACGAAGAGGAATCTGACGAAGAGGAATCCTATGAAACGGAGGAAGACGGATCAAATTCCGAAGACGATTATGATTCGGACGATGTAACCGACGAAACAGAAGAGGAGTCCGACGATTCGTATAGTGAAGAAGAGGAGTAATCGCTCCTAAAAGCAGTGTCCCGATTATGAATTCTTAAAAAGCGAAAAAAATTTCGTGAAATGGCAAAAAACTTGAAATTTACTGTTGAAATTTACGAAGAACCATGGTAAACTGTATGGGAATAATCATGTAATTTCTTCGGATGTATAAAATATAGGAGGTATTTGGTAGAATGGAACTCGCACAAGAATATTCCAATGTTGTTCAAATTAAAGTTGTCGGTGTAGGCGGTGGCGGCGGTAACGCTGTAAACCGTATGGTTGCTGCCGGCGTAAAGGGTGTTGAATTTATTGCTATCAACACCGATAACATGGCTCTCTACAATTCGAAAGCCGACATGAAAATTCAAATTGGTGAAAAAGTTACCCAAGGCAAGGGTGCAGGTGCTAACCCCGACGTTGGTGCTCGTGCTGCAGAAGAATCTCGCGACATGATCGTTGACGCTTTGAAGACTGCTGACATGGTATTTATTACCAGCGGTATGGGTGGTGGTACCGGTACCGGTGCTGCTCCTATCGTGGCACAAATTGCCAAAGAAATGGGTATTTTGACTGTTGGTATCGTTACCAAACCCTTTGCTTTCGAAGGCAAACGTCGTATGGAACAAGCAGAAATCGGTATTGGTTCTTTGCGTGAACACGTTGACAGCTTGGTAGTTATCCCCAATGAACGGTTGCAATTTGTTTCCGAACAAAAGATTACTTTGACCAATGCGTTCAATATTGCCGACGATGTACTGCGTCAAGGCGTACAAAGTATTTCGGAATTGATTTCTATTCCTTCGTTGGTTAACTTGGACTTTGCCGACGTTACCGCTATCATGAAAGATGCCGGATATGCTCATATGGGCGTTGGTTCTGCTACCGGTAAAGACAAGGCGGAAGTTGCTGCCACTACTGCAATTACCAGCCGCTTGATCGAAACTTCCATGAAGGGTGCCCGTGGCGTTATCATTAACATTACCGGTTCTCCCGATATCGGTTTGGAAGAAGTTACTACCGCTTCTCAAATCGTTGCCGAAGCCGCTCATGAAGATGCAAACATTATCTGGGGTGCTCAAATCGACGAATCCTTGGAAGACGAAATTCGTGTTACTGTTATCGCTACCGGTGCTCCTTGCGAAAACGAACCTCGTCGTCCCGGCCGTCCCGCTGCAGACGATTCTCTTAACAACATCTTCAATTCTTCTGCTTCCGATGACGATTACTCCGACATCATGGGCATTTTTGATCAACGCTAATCAGACAACATATACAAAAGGCAGTAGCGAAGATTCGTTACTGCCTTTATCTGTTGAAAAGGGGTTCCCATCGTGATTAAACGATTTACAGCATATTATAAACCGCATTTGCGTTTGTTTGTCATTGATTTGGTTTGTGCTTTTTTGGTAGCGGTGTGTGATTTAATTTTTCCTATGTTAACTCGCCAGATTATCAACGTGTATATCCCGGGGAAAATGCTTCGCTTGCTTTTGATCTGGTGCGGTGTTTTGTTGGCAATTTACGTCGTCAAAATGTTGCTGAATTACGTAGTTAATTATTTGGGTCACGTGGTTGGGGTGCGTATGCAATCCGACATGCGACGAGATATATTTTCCCACTTGCAAAAACTACCGTTCACCTATTTCGATAACAACAAGACGGGTGCACTTATGTCGCGCATTGTCAATGATTTACAAGAGGTCACCGAGCTTGCTCACCATGGGCCGGAAGATTTGTTTTTGTCGTTGGTTTTGCTGTTCGGGGCGTTTGGTTTTATGGCGAGCATTCATTGGTGGCTTACGCTAATTGTCTTTTCCTGTTTGCCTTTCTTGGTTTGGTTTGCCGCCAAAAAACGCTTGAAAATGTCTCGTGCGTTTACCGAAACGCGTGCGCGGGTTTCCGAAATTAATGCAGGATTGGAAAATAGTTTAGCGGGAATCCGCGTTTCCAAGGCATTTACCAATCAAGAGCATGAAATCAAAAACTTTCAAGTCAACAACCAAAATTTTGTGTCTGCCCGATCGGCGGCCTATGGGGCTATGGCAGAGTTTTCCTGTGGTACGGGGTTTATCCTGGATTTTTTAAATGTGATTGTTTTGGTAGCAGGGGGATATTTCTATTTTTACGGACAGATTTC
This sequence comes from Clostridia bacterium, assembly GCA_017556785.1. GTDB lineage: Bacteria > Bacillota > Clostridia > Oscillospirales > Acutalibacteraceae > UMGS1484. The sequence continues at coordinate 8,921 of JAFYMD010000136.1, forward strand.
GGTAGGCGATTTTGCGGCTTTTCTTTTGTTTGTCAATACATTTTTGTCTCCCGTAAAACGGTTGATTTCCTTCATTGAACAATTCCAAGACGGTATGAGCGGTTTTAAACGATTTGTGGAAATTTTAGACCAAAGTCCTGAACAAGAAGCCGAAAATGCCCTTTCGCCCGATTGTGTCAAAGGAGATATTGTATTTGACAACGTTTCTTTTTCCTATGATAATGGTAAAAGTGTGTTGCAAAATATTTCTTTTCAAATCCCTGCCGGGAAAACCGTAGCTTTGGTGGGCGAATCGGGTGGCGGTAAAACCACGATTTGTCATTTGATTCCTCGTTTTTACGAGTTAAACGAGGGAGTGATAACGGTGGATGGCCATGATATTACCACCTTGTCTCGTCAGTTTTTACGAAAGAATATTGGCATGGTAACCCAAGACGTGTTTTTGTTTACCGGTACGGTATATGAAAATATCGTGTATGGGAATTTAAACGCTTCCATGGAGCAGGTTGTTGCGGCTACCAAGGCGGCAGGGATTTACGACGATATTATGGCATTACCGGATCAATTTGAAACCTATGTTGGTGAACGGGGCGTAAAATTCTCAGGTGGTCAGAAACAACGAATTTCTATTGCACGAGTGTTCTTGAAAGATCCTCCCATACTAATTTTAGACGAAGCAACTTCGGCACTTGACAATGCCACCGAGGCATACGTAAAAGACGCTTTGGACAGACTTTGCAAAAATCGAACCACCTTGGTGGTGGCACATCGCTTGTCTACGGTGGAAAATGCCGACCAAATTTTGGTGGTATCCGACAAAGGGATTGAAGAAAGCGGAACTCATCAACAACTATTAGAACATAACGGCATTTACGCGCGACTTCAGCGCGGAATTCGTGCCTAAAGGAGATTAGATATGCGTTATACTTATATTACGAAATTTACTTGTTCTTCCCGAATCCAATTTGATATTGAAGGAGATATTATCACCAATATTGTGTTTACCGGCGGTTGTAACGGAAATCTAAAAGCCATTGCGAAACTGGTAGACGGTTGGACCGTTGAACAAATCGAAGAAAAATGCAAAGGAAATACCTGTGGCATGAAGCCTACCTCTTGTGCCGACCAATTGGCTCGTGCAGTTCGGGAGGCATATGAGTCCCAAAAATAATGATTGTTGTATAAACCAAAACCTCCTGTGGTAATTTTACGTTACCATAGGAGGTTTCTGTTTGTATCGATTAATATATGTTTTTGTTTTTACGATATTCTTTCCATACGTTTTCAAAGAAGCCGCCACCTTCGGGAAGGGGACGTACCGGACGGAAAGAACAGGTGAATTCCCCGTTCTTATACACGATTTCTTGAATTACTTGGGTGTTTGCATCACCGTCTAAGCAATATCCAAATGTGTCGGGTAACCGATTGGGAATGGTGCCGTTGATTCGGCTGTACAGCGCCGAACCGCGACTGTTCCCGATTCGATCGAAAGAAAGCATGGCGGTCAAATACCCTTTTTGGCAAATTAACATATCATATAAATAATAGGCTAGGCTGATCGCTTGTGCGGTGTTGGCTTTGACTGACCCCGCAAAATTACGGAGCAACGCATCGATTTCGGTAATGGCTTTTTCCATTTCTTTGGTGCTTCGTACGCAACCACCCGCTTTGGTCATACGAAAACGAGCTTCAGTAATCAATTGCCAAGTGTTGTCTTCGTTGCTTAAAATTTGGCTTGCCAATTTGATTTTTTCTTCGATCACGTTTTGACAATCGTCCGGCAAAACTTGCCAATCGTCGGGGGAACCTTGGCCATGCACGGCAATGTATTGGGCGGCACGGGTTGAACCAACCTGACCTGCATTTAAGGCACTGCCACCGGGACGAAATACACCATGGCTACCGGCAACTTCGCCACAAGGGAAAAATCCCTTAACGTTACTCTGCCACCACATATCTACGTCTAAGCCGCCGTTGTTATGCTGTGCACAAACCGCAACTTCCAGCAACTCGGTTTTTAAGTCTACTCCTTTGTTAAGATACAGGGTATAGGCAGGTTCGTTCATATGGATCAACCGTTCTACCGGTGTACCGAAAGTGGCACCGGCGGAGGCTAAATACTGCGCGGCTTCCGGTTCCAATTGATCGAAATTGGGCAATTGATTTAAGGGGTTTTTGGTAAAATCCAAATATACCTTCCGACCTTTTAAAACGGTTTCTTGATACACCAATAAATCGATTAACGAAGAACCGTCAATTTTTCGTACGTCAAAGGGCCATTGATACCCTTTTTTGAAAATCATGGACAAGGCCTTGCCATTGTCTTGATAGTAATCGGTTATAAATTCGTATTCATTGCCTTGGTTATCGATGGAAACGAAACGTGGCAACACCTGCATATAGGTACCGGAAACATTCCAACGGGGAGCCAGCGAAGCCAAACCAAACTGCCATTCGGTCAAATTGCGACCTTTTACGCCTGCTTCCAATGCTACACCGGTTGCACCCATTTGGCTTTCGGGAAATACAGACAATTCATACATTCCCGCAGGACCGCCGGTGGCATAAATCACATTTTTACAGTTAAATAGGGCAAATGGATGCCACGATTTCGGGGAATAGGCAAGCAGTCCCCGCAATTGCCCTTGGTTTTGTAAAACGGCAATGATTTGATATCCGTCAAAAATGGGGATATTTTTCTTTTTAACCTCTTGTTCCAGCTGCAACGTCATGAAACGTGAGGTAAGAGGTCCAACCGAAGTGGCACGTCCTGCGGTGTCGTGGTCGGTTTGGTAGCCTACGTATTCCCCAAAGCGATTGGTGGGAAAATCCACCCCAATCGAGCAGAGTTTTAAAAAACTTTTGGCTGATAAAGCAGCCTCACACAAAGCTATATCGCCATCCACACATCCACCGTTAAATAAATCTTGTGCCATGGCACCAACGCTGTCAGGACAATTACCGGACAAAGAAAGCTTGTAATAGGTTTGTTTGTCTGAACCGGTGTTACGGGACGTTCCACGGTTGATTCCGTTGGTTACAATAGCAATATCGGTTTGACCCAGCTCATATAAGGTGTCGGCGGCGTTGAGACCGGCGGCACCACTACCAACGATCACGGTATTTAAGGAAAATACCGCCACCGATTTTCCGCTGATCATTTGAATGCTCTTTTCCATGATAACTCCTTTTTATAGCCGTTGAATATGAAAACCGCCGTCAGCATTAATGATGTCGCCGGTGCAATAGGAAAGACGATCGTCACACAGTACACTAACAGCTCCTGCTACGTCTTCGGGTGTTCCCCAGCGAGCGATGGGTAAAATGCCTTGTTCGCAGATCAAACGATCATACTTTTCGGTGACTTTCGAGGTCATATCGGTAGCGATAATGCCGGGACGAACCTCGAACACGTTAATGCCTTCACTTGCCAAACGATCGGCAAACAGTTTGGTAAGCATGGCTACACCGGCTTTGGAAACGCAATATTCTCCGCGATTAACAGAGGATGTGTAAGCCGAACAAGACGAAATGTTTACAATCACGCCCTTGCGTTTGCCGTTGAAGGGTTGGGCAATCATTTGTTTTGCTACCGCTTGTGTTAGCAGCAAATTGCCTTTTACGTTGACCGACATCACGAAATCAAAACTTTCTTCGCTCATATCCAGTAGGTCGGCACGTACACGAGGTGCAACCCCTGCATTGTTTACCAAAATGTCAATTGCACCGAATTTTTCTTTCGTTTTGGCAATCAACTCGTCACGGCTTTCAACTTTGGTTAAGTCACCTTTTACGTATAAGGTGCGGTCTTCGCTAAAGCCGTTTTCTGCCAAGGTTTTGGCAACATCGGCAGGATCGGCAAGATCTAAAATGGCAATGTTACAACCATCGTTATAAAGTTGTTTTGCAATGCCAAGACCAATCCCGCGGGAGGCGCCGGTAATAATAGCAGTTTTCATCATACTCAACCTTTCATTATACTTTTTCACGCAAATTTTTGCTGGGTTTGGGACGTTTTTCTAGGGGGATGGATTGATATAAATCGGTGTAATATTGATCTCGCAATACACAACCGGTCACGTTGCCCGTACGCATTAAATCGGTACATTTGCTGCAGGCAAGACAACATTTTTTGGGATTCATTTCACCTGTATCCAATAATTCGTGAGGAAAATCGGGGTAAGCAAAACTTTGTCGCCCCCAACCGGCCATATCAAACCATTTTTGCTCGATGGCGGCGGAAGCTAAATGAGGAGCAAATTGACGCAACCAGGTAAACATGCTGGCGATATAAATGGCATTCGGATTATGTTCCTTTAATTCTCGTACCGTATTTAGGTGTTTCATCAGTTGTTCCAGCTGGCTAACAGGGGGCACGTACCCTGCGGTGTCAAACGGACGGTTGACATGAGGGTTGTAATAGGGATTGCCTGCGGTGCAATCAATAATAGAAACGCCATTTTGAATAAGCATATCCACCAATAGTTTCGGCTCGGTCAAATCGGGAATACGGAAATCCTTTTCATCTACGCCAAAACCATAAGGGTAGGGATACTCATCGTGTACGTTCAGGCGCACCATCATAGCAATTCCAACTTCGTCACGAATACGACGAGTAATGTTATTGATTAATCGAGAGCGGTTTTCAAAACTTCCGCCGTACTTGCCTTTTCGCAGACGGGCTCCCATGAGCTCGCTGAGCAGATATCCGTGACAGCATTTAATATCAACGCAATCAAACCCGGCTTCTTTGGCCAATCGTGCGGCTTGTACGTATTTCTCTTCTAAAGCATCTAATTGATCATCGGTAATGACTGTGGGAATCACACCCTTTGGATCCCGCTCGGGATCCGGATAAGCAACCACAGGAGCAGGGGAGCGGTCGGGTGCTTTGGAGTACCGCCCCGAATGGGTCAATTGAATGGCTACAAAAGGATCGCACACCCCGTTCTCTTGGGCGACGGTACGTATTTCTTTTCGCAACTGAGCAAATGCGGGTGCCGTTTGTTCATTGATCATCAATTGCAACGGATTGGCACGACCGTTGGCATCAACCGCGGTGGCCTCCACGTATTGAAATGCGGCGCCGGATGCAGCAAATCGACGGTACCGACGACGGGTTAGCTCGGAGGGTTCGCCCGAAATTTCGCCGTCACATCCTTCCATTGCCTGAAACGCTATTCGATTGGCCATATGAATCGAGCCAAAGGAAAGGGGACGAGCAAGCACAGAGCTGTCTTTATTGGGGCAAAGATTTTGACCGATGGCGATTAAGTTGTCGGTTAGGTCAGATAAATCCTTGTAGGCAAAAACTTTATGTTCCATAAAAATTTCTCTCTTTCTCTGTTTATAACAACTGAATGTGAAGGATCAAAGGTTGTTGTGCGGCGGTAATTTCGTATCCCCGATAAATGCCGTTTCGATTTCGGTAGTCAAGTTCGGTATCGCGGGCGGTGCCGTTGTGCTCAGTCACAACCTGATGTCCTCGGTAAGAAAGGGACAGAGTCTGCTCACTTTGTGTTACTTTGCCACGTTCTTTCCCATCGGTCATAATCTGTGGGAATAAATATAGCAACGAATATCCCGTAGGCAGATTGGCCGAAACCGCAATGGTTACCCCATCTTCACAGAGGGTATACCGTTCATATATGGGACAGGGCAAAAGGTCGGAACGGTATTCTATTACAAAAACCACTTGGTCGGGGTTTTCGGTCTCCACCGTTACCCGAGGGGTTAACTGATCGGCGGGAATATCGCATATCCTTACCCGTTGGCCGTCGGGGGAAACTACCGCGGAACATAGGGAAAAGGCAGAGGGATTGGTAAGTTTTGGAATGTTATCCCAGTTGAGTTGTAATTCTTCGTAGCTGGTAAAGCAATCATCGGTAATGCAAAAGCCGGGAGCAGGGGAAAAAGGAAGGGAAGAAAGTAATTCACCGGGAAGACCGACTTTGTGAATCTGCCCCAAACCGGTGGATTCATATTGTTGGTCCCCTTTGGTATCGAATTCCAGCGAATATCCGCCGGCTGCGGCAAAGAATTTGTGAAAATACTCCGAAGAAGAAAGGGTGTATCCGCCAATTTCTGCAGGGCAAACTCTTTCTTCGATTTCATCGTCAGCAAACAGATAGGCCATATAGGCGTTGGAACCCACGGTAATCATATACTTATCGTAATAGCCGTATCCTTCACCGCCAAAAATGCTGTTCCAAGGAAAACTGTTTTTCACGTGCTTGGCAGGGGATTGGGTCATAAAACGATCTGTCGCCAATGCGGCAAGACGGGCGGCTCGCTTGAACATACCTGCAAGGTTCACGTCTCCTTGGTTTTTATACCTACGGGCGGCGTATTCAAAGCAGGTAGCCAAAACAAATTCGTTAAATACCATCTGGTTGCTTCGCCCACCAAAGGGAAATTCAAAGTGAGCGCTTTGGGTCATTAGGGAGAAAAGTTCCCCTTGCTTTAATAATTGGTCGATTTGCTGTGCATAAGTACCGTCGTAGCCTTCAAATAACATCACGCTGAATTGGTTTCGGGTAATTGCGTCATATAACATCGGCTCATGCGGATCTCGATAACATCCGTTTTGGTCAAATCGGGTCAATTGGGAGGGAATCTGTTGGTTGAAATATTCGGTGGAATTACACAACCCCATATTTGCCCGAACGGCTTCCCCCGCCATGTTAAATACTGCCCAGTTACCGGGACAGTGAATTTCATCTTTGGCAAGGCAAGTGTAGTTTTTCAGAGGATCTAACCTTTTCATTCCATTGATCCACCGAGCGTACAGTTGGCCGGGAACAATGTCTTTTACTTCCCGCAGGGTGTAAAGAATCTCTTTCACCCCGAAGTCGTTGCCTCCTTTGCCGTTTGCCATGGTGTCACAACAAAAGGTCATCATCTGTAAAAACAGTTCCTTTCGGTGAAGCATCCGCCCTTTGGCGATCATAACCCCCAACAGAGCTACCACCCGAAGAAAGCCGTGTTCCTGAATCCCGTTCTTTTGGGTTTCAGCCAGCCATTGTTGCAAACGCTCGTCAGAATAGCAGTTGACGGCTTTTTCAATTACGTCCAGATAATAATTCTTGGTGATTCCTGTGGGAACAGCAGGTTTGCGTTTTTTGTTTTTTTGTAAATAGGCTATTATTTCATTCAGGTGCATGGTGATGGTTCCTCTACAAACAATAGTTGACATTTCTCGCATAAAATTGTACAATACCATTATAGGTGCCATTGCTTCAATATGCAAGGGAAAAAGGGCAGAGAGAATGGTAAAAAAAGGCGGTTCTTACTATGAAGTATTATTTATTCCCCAAAAACTTTCAGCATTATCCCCTGGATCAATTGATGCAATCGGTAGCCCGCATGGGGTTTGATGGTCCTACTGCGTTGGTGCGCGATGGGTTTTGGATTTCTTATGAATCTGCCGCCAAAGATATGGCCGCTTACGTAAAAGCCGCTCAACAGCATGGCTTACAAGTCAAATACGGTAGTGCTGATTTGAATCCCGATACGTTATTGACAGATGCAAAGCAATTGGATTTGCTGAAAATCTATGCGGCTAACGGTATTGAGCAGGTTCGTTTACAACACGTGATCAAAAAAACAGAAGACGATGTGACCGCCTATAGAGACCGGTTTTGCCGTCAGGCGGAAAAGGCAGCCAAAGCGGGGGAATTGGCCGGTCTTCGCTGTGTGTTCCAAGTCCACGGAAATTGCTATCCCCATAATGCTACCGCCGCTTATGAAGGAATCAAGGGATTGGATCCCAAATACGTAGGCATCAAAATGGATCCGGGCAACAATGTATGCCAAGAAGGATATGAGTTGTTTTGGTACCAGATTTCGCTGTTAAAAGACTATTTATGTGCTTTGGGTGCCAAGGACGTGGGATATTTTAAAACCGAAGGAGAGACCAACGGCAACAAGGGGTGGCATCCTGCATGGCTTCCCGCCTATGAAGGGATGATCAACTACCAAAATATCTTTGCTTGGTTAAAGCAAGCAGACTTTAACGGTCCCGTTATTTCTATGCCTTTTTATTCATGCGGTTCAGATGAAGAAATGGAAGCCACCGTTGCCAAAGAATTGGCATACTTTAAATCTTGCAGTTTAGGAGAATGACCATGCCTACGGGAAAATTGATTGTGATCGAAGGTACAGACGGTAGCGGCAAAGCCACCCAGTCGGCTCGGTTGGTGCAGCGCTTGGCACAGGAAGGGTATTCTGTGCGGGAACTTTCTTTTCCTTGTTACGGGCAACCGTCTTGCGCTTTGGTAGAAATGTATTTAAAGGGTGAATTCGGTGATAAACCTGATTCCGTCAACTGTTATGCCGCTTCTACCTTTTATGCGGTAGATCGTTATGCTTCGTATAAAAAAGACTGGGGCGAGTTTTATAAAAATGGCGGTATTTTGGTTGCCAACCGCTACGTTACTTCTAATTTAGTGCACCAAATGACCAAGTTACCCGACCACGAGTGGAATTCTTTTGCAGTTTGGCTCAAGGATTTGGAATACAGTAAATTTGGAATACCGCAACCCGACGTGGTGGTATACCTTGAAATGCCGACGTTGGTTTCCCAACAACTTATGACCGGTCGTTATCAGGGAGACGAGTCCCAAAAAGATATCCACGAAAAAGACGTGGACTATCTGCAACGTTGTACGCGTGCCGCAACCTACGCATGTCAAAAAGAAGGTTGGAAAACCGTACATTGCGCCGATCATACCGACAATACGCCGCTGTCTATTGAAGCCATTGGAGATCGCGTGTATGATTTGATAAAGGAGATTTTGTAAATGATATATCTGTTTTTGGCTGAGGGATTTGAAGAGATAGAGGCCCTCGCTCCTTTGGATATGCTTCGACGTGCTTCTATTCCCGTTTCCACTGTGGGTGTAGGTGGCAAAATGGTAAAAGGGGCTCATAACGTTTGCGTTATGGCCGACACGGAAGAAGAGAACGTGGATTTTGAAAACATAAGTGGAGTCATCTTGCCGGGTGGTATGCCGGGCACAAAAAATTTGGAAGCCTGTGAAACCGTACAAAAGGCAATTGATATTTGTATAAATAATCAAGATTTGGTGGCGGCTATTTGTGCAGCACCATCGATTTTGGGACACAAAGGTTTGTTGGCGGGGAAAAAAGCTACTTGTTTTCCCGGTTTTGAAAAAGATTGTACGGGTGCCAATGTTTTGTCTCAATCGGTGGTAACTGACGGGAATATTATTACAGCTCGCGGGGCGGGATGTGCATTGTCGTTTGGTGGTGCAATTGTTGCTTACCTCAAACAAGATACCGACGTTGCCAATCAATTGCTACAAGATATGCAGTGGAATTATGAGGGACATAAGAGAGTATAAAAATGCGTTGCGTCAACGGTACCGTGATTATCGCACCCGTTTGTCGCCGCAAGATAAACTTCGTTTAGACGAGGATGTGCTTTCGCGGGTCACTCGGCTAAATCAATATACCAATGCGGATCTGTTGTTGATTTATGTGTCTACGGCAATCGAGGTCGATACCCGTAAATTGATTGAACGTGCGTTGCAAGACGGTAAGCGGGTAGCGGTACCACGCTGTGTACCAAACACACGCAATATGGAGTTTTACGAAATCACATCATTGAATGAGTTGACCCCCGGTACGTTTGGCGTGGACGAACCGCAACCCGATCCCCGACGGCTTTTGCCCACCGATCCGGGCGGATTGTGCATTGTACCCGCGCTATGTTATGACGAGTACGGGTATCGTTTGGGGTATGGCAAGGGGTATTATGATCGCTTTTTGGCAACCTATACCGGTATTACTGTCGGCATTTGTTATGCCGCTTGTGTGCGTCACAGCTTGGTACACGGTCGGTTTGACCGTCCTGTAGAATTGTTGGTGACCGATCGATACATCAAACGTACTGCGCAACAGTCACACAAGGCACAGATCAAAAATAAATGGGAGCGTAATAATCATGGATGAGAACAAAAACAATTCCGTGGAAAACGGTGGTTTTGATGATTTTGCCTTAGATGAAATTTTTGGGCAAATTTCCAAAATGCAACCCGAAAACGCGGCGACCTCGGTTGAAGAGGAAGACATGGCAGAAACACAACAATTGCCGGTCGATGAATTACTACAACCACTGGAGTTTATTGATGAATCGGCATCGGAACAAACCTACGATGAAATGCCTGACGAAGCACAGCCCGTTTCGGAGGAAGATGAGATACCTTTTTCTACGACCGAATCGGAGGAACAAGGCCCGGTAGACAAGCCAAAGAAAAAAAAGAAAAAGACAGGCAAAAAGAAGAGCCGCGCTCAACGGTATATTAAAACATTTTTGTGGATGTTTTGCATTCTTTCGGTTTCATTTTTGCTGGCATTCGGTGGTTTATTTGTTGTTAGCGATTATAGTGGTTTGGCAAAAGATATGTTTAATGGCGGCGATACCACGCCCAAACAGATCATCATCAAAGAAGGGGCAACCATTTCTGAAGTGGCTCAGCAGTTGGAAGACGAAAATATCTTGCTGAGCAAAGACGTATTTTTGCTGTATCTTAAATTAACAGACAAAGGAAGCAATATCAATTATGGTGCCCACGATTTTTCAGGGGATATGAGTTATAGCGAAATCTTAGAATCTTTGGCGAAACCTATGAAAAAGCCGGACGTTCAGGTTATGATTCCTATGTGTTGTACATTAGATGAGATTGGGGATATTTTAAAAGAAGCGGAAGTTTGTTCCAAAGAAGCATTTATCCGGGAAGTAATTCACGGCGAATTTGATTCTGCGTTATGGAAGGCCATTCCCAACGATCAAAAAATCGTATACGCGATGGAAGGGTATTTGTTCCCCGATACTTATAGTTTTTACAAGAACGATGATCCTCATCGGGTGGTCCAAAAAATGTTGGACAATTTAGAGGAGCATTTTACTCCGCAAATGCAGAAAGATGCCGCGGCAAAAGGCTATACCACTCACCAAATCATGAGCATGGCTTCGGTTATTCAAATGGAAGCAGACGGTTATTATGAAGATATGCCAAAGATTGCTCAAGTGTTTTATAATCGTTTGAACAACTGGCCAAAAGGGCAACAAAAGTTGCAATCCGATCCCACCAGTAATTACGTGGTCGACGGCCAAAAAAATCCCGATTATGACACATATTTGATCGAGGGACTCCCTCCCGGACCCATGAGTACCATCGGGGCAGAAGCGATCAATGCTGCGGTGTATCCGGACGAAACGATTACAGCTTATTTCTTTGTGAGCGATAAAAACGGTAAGTTTTATTACAATGAAACATACGACGCCCATGAAGAAACCATTTTGGATTTGCGTCGGCAGGGTTTATGGGCAGCACAATAGTACCGAGATTCCTTAGCAGAATCCACTCGCATTATGCGAGTGGATTCTGTTGTTATTTACCGTTAAGGACAACAAAAAAGCCGTGTAACCAATTGGTTACACGGCTTTTTTGTTGTCCTTAACGGTAAATAA